>NZ_VKDB01000004.1 GCF_007280555.1 Deinococcus detaillensis
CTCTCAGGCCGGTTATCCGTCGTCGCCATGGTAGGCCTTTACCCCACCATCTAGCTGATGGAACGCAACCCCATCTCCAAGCGAAATTCTTTAATCACGGAACACGATCCGGGATCACATTCAGAATTAGCGTCTCTTTCGAGACGTTATGCTGAACTTGGAGGTAGGTCAGTTACGCGTTACTCACCCGTGCGCCACTAGAAGAGCAAGCTCTTCCCGTTCGACTTGCATGTCTTAAGCACGCCGCCAGCGTTCACCCTGAGCCAGGATCAAACTCTCCATATAATGGTTTCAAACACGTTTTGCGAGCAAAACGAAGTTGATAAGTTTGCCTTTGCTAGTTCTCGCAATGGCTTGAGTCCGTAGACTCGTTTTGCATCCGAGGATGCGTATTTGCTTTGAGCGGCTAAGGCTCTCAGCTATTTTACAAGTCTGGAGTCTTTTCGGGGGAAAAGACCGCTTGTATTGCCCTGTCAGGCAACCCTGCTCTCTCACTCATCTCGCTTGTCATGCTTCCCGCCTCACTCGGAGGCTCAGAAACAATACAGCCCAACTGCGTATCTGTCAACCCTGAGCTGAGGCACTTTTCCAGCGGTGCGGGACAGTAGCACCGGAAACGTCTCGTTGCACCCTCTTCGGGCCCACTCCATAAAGGGTCGGATGTGCTTAGATTCGCCCGTCGAAGGGGGTTTACTTCGCTCGCTTGTCCCCTCTATATCCCCTATGAAGAGGAAAGTCGAGAAAGCCAATTCAACTCGTTGGAATCCAGCCGTTGAGCGGCTGAGCGCCAAGAGCGGCCAACATTTCCTTTTGAGCTTTGGCTTTGCCACTACACTGAGCTTCATGCCTGCCCCAGTCCCCTCCTTCGCCGCTATGGAAGCGTTTTTGCGCGACACCTTGGGCAGCGGAGTGGCACTTTTGCACGAGGACACGCCTGCGCTGGCCAACACCGTGAGGGCCAACGAGCTGGGATGGTCGGCGGCCTTGCAACGGGGCTTCGGCTTTGGTGAGGTATTTAGCCACCAAGCCGAAACGTACCGCCGCCTCAAAACCGGAGAGCACGTCATCGTGACCACGCCGACGGCCAGCGGCAAGACGGGAGCCTTTTTTCCAGCGGTGTTCGAAGCGCTCGAAGAGGATCGGCAGGCCACCGCGCTGTTCGTTTATCCGCTGGTGGCGCTGGGGCAAGATCAGCGTGAGAAGCTGCTGGCCTTCAAGCAGCGCGGCGGCTACGACTGGGACGTGGCTTCGTTTCAGGGCAGCGCCCAACCGGATCAGGTATTTTTACCAAATGTCAGGATGGTGACGGCCACGCCCGACAAGCTGCATTGGAGCCTAACCCATCCACGGATGCGGGCCTTTTTGAGCAAGCTCAGGTTCGTGGTACTCGACGAGGCCCACAGCTATAGAGGCGGCTTTGGCAGCGAGGTGGCGGGGATGCTCCGGCGGCTGCTGGACTTGTCGCGGGCGCTGGGTGGGCAGCCGCAGGTGGTGCTGAGTACCGCCACCATTGGCAATCCAGCACAGTTTGCCCGCGAACTCAGCGGCGTGGACGTGACCGAGGTGCGCGAATCCGGCGCGGCGCGGCACGGCAAGCGCTACTACCTGGCCGACCACAAAGGGCAGCCGCGCCGCTTCTGGGACGCGGTGATGTCGGCGGCCAGCAGCCGCGACCTCAAGGTGCTGTCGTTTTTTCGGGGACGCAGCCGAGCGGCGCGTCTCTATAGCACTTACCGGGCGCATCCCGTCTACCAGCAGCAAGCCCACCTGTATATGGCCGGAACCAGTGACCGCGAGGGCCGCCTCAGCGACTTCCGGCGGGCCAGCAGCGGGGTGATGTTTGCCACCAACGCGCTGGAAGCTGGCGTGGACATTGGCGACCTCGAAATCGTGATCGTGGACGGCTATCCCGGCTCGCGGATGGCCTTTCGGCAGATGTCGGGCCGGGCCGGGCGAATCGCGCCGGGGATCGTGCTGTATATGCCCTCGCTGGATGACCGGGGCGTGCCGCTGGCAGTGGACGCCTTTTACAGCAACCAAGGCAACTTCAATGAGCTGCTGACCGGGCAGATCGAGAAAGCGGTGGTGGAAGCCGCCAACCCCTACCTCGCGCCGCGCCACAAGGAACGTGAACAGGAAGAACTGTACTTGGCCGGACTCAACTTCGAGCGCCAGCCAGGTGCACCGACCAAATATTGGAACCTGCGCGGCGAGGGCAGCGCCAAGTTCGTGGTGATTGAAGAGGACGAGTGGAACAAACACGGTGAACGGGCTCTCCTTACTCCGCTGGAAAGCCCCAGCCACCACTACGCGCTGATCGAGAAGCATCAGGAAGCGGTGTTCAGCCTCGACGGGCAAGGCTACAAGGTCAAGAGCTGGCTGCCGACTTCGGAAGCCACTGCCATTCTGGTCGAGAAGTACGACAACCAGCGCACCTTTACGCGGGGGCTGCACTCCACTCTGGTGACACCGCGTGAAATGGGCGCGTGGCAAAAACGCGGAGCGCTGGCCTACCGCTTCGGCACCGTCACCATTCAGCGCCAGTACGGCGGCTACCTGATGATGCGTGAGGTGTTCGAGCGGGCGTGCAGCAGCTGTGACCGCGAGCCGGGGCTGGCCGAGCGTACCTGCCGCCACTGCGGGGGGCGCATTCAGGACAAGATGCAGGCCAACAAGCTCAGCGAACACCTCTACGACACGCCGGTTCAGACCACGCCCTTTCAGACGGCGGCGATCGAGTTAGGTTTGGACGCCCGCGCCACCGAGCAGCCTACTGCCGTGGCGCACACGCTCAAGCACCTGTTGCAAAAGCTGATTCCCGAACGGGTGGCCTGCGACGAGGGCGACCTAGCTGGAGTGTTCCGGGAGGGCCGCGACAACTATTTCTTTTTGTACGACGATTGGCGGGGCGGCCTAGGCGTGGCGCGGCGGGCCTACGAGCAACTCGACGACCTGCTCAAACGGGCGCTGGAACTGTGCCGCAAACCGTGCTGTCAGAAGGGCTGCTTTGAGTGCATCGCGGTCAGCCGCTGCTTCTCACCGTTTCTGGCCAGCGGGGAGCGCCGCCCCACAGACAAGGCCGCCACCCGCGCTTACCTCGAAGCCTTGCTGGGCGTGCCGCCGCAGGCTGCCGACACCTTCGAGCCGGAATTGGTGCCGCTGGTTGCCGTGACTGAGAGTCTACCTTCAGGCCCGATCTCTTGGGCGGCTCAGGCCCGCGAACTGCTCGACTTGCAGGGCCTGTCACTGCCGGAAGTTAGCGCCCGCCTCGGCATTCCCAGCCGCGAGATTCAGAAGGTGGTGGCCAAAACCAAACCGTTGCGGCTGAGGCACGCCAAATTCGGCGACGGGGTATTCACTCAGGGCTTTCACCAGGGCGACAAGCGTGAAGTGTTGGTGTACTTTCCGGGCGTGGGGCAAAAACGCCTGATCCTGAAATACGCGGGGCTGACGGTGCTGGAAGAAGTGGCGGGCTAAGAGGTCCGCTCAGCACGGGTTAGCGGCAATCCAAGAAAGCGCGGCTCCCGAAGGAACCGCGCTCTTACTTTGAACGTCAGGCTTATTCTTCGCTGACAGGTTTGCCGGAGCCGTCGCCCTCGGCTTCTTCCTTGGCCATCGCTTCGCTGGCTTCGGACTTGACGTCCTCCAGGGTGGCCTCGCCTTCCAGAACAGCTTCGGCGGCGGCTTCGCTGAGTTCGCCGGACGCGACCATACCCGCAACCTGCGCGGCCTGGGTTTCGGCTTCGGCTTCCTCGGCGCTGAGGCGCGGCGGCAAGACGCTGATGATCATGATGCTTTCGTCGACGGCCAGCTTGACGCCTTCAGGCAACTTGAGGTCGCCTGCGGTGATGTGATCGCCGATGTTAAGCTTGCTGACATCCACCACGATTTCTTGGGGAATGCGGCGCGGGCCGGGGGCGATGATGCTGAGGCTGTGGGTGACGATATCCACCAAGCCGCCCATGACTTCACCCTGGCTCTTGCCTTTGATGTGAACCGGCACGCTGGCTTCAATCGGCTGGCCGTACGTGACCATGAAAAAGTCGACGTGCTGCGCGACGCGCTTGCGCTTATCCATCTGCACGGCTTTGACCAATGCGGGGAAGGTTTCGCCGCCTTCGATGGTGATGTCGAACAAGCCCGCCGTGCCCTGAGCGCGGAAAGCCCGGTCAAAGGCTTTGAGGTCAATGGTGAACGAGACATTGTGCTCTTTGTTGTAAGCGACGGCGGGGATCATACCCTCCGGCAGCTTTTCCTGGGTGGTTCTGGGGGTAGCTTTCAGTTCCATAGTGTATTTCTCCCTCTGGGACGGGTTTGCCGCTCGCGTTTTGGCACCTGCGCTTGGTGAGTTGGGTTCAAGCTGGCAGGGCGGGGCGGCAACCGTGCAACTTTAGCAGTGTAGCAAAGAGGGGGCGGGTTCTGGAAGGGGTAAACAGGGAGCAGCGTGAACAGCCCTGAGTGTGCCCAGCTCCACCAAGCTCCGGCTTACCAGGACCTGAGCTTTTCCCTCTCCCCTGTTCCCACTGTCTCTAGCATTTGCATCAGTTGCACGAACGCCTGAGCCGTCACCTGCACGTCCCCGAAGCTGCGGTGGCGGCCTCCCGGGGCAAATTCTAGATTGAGGCGCTGGGCCAAGACGCCCAGGTTGTGTGCCCGCTCACGGGGGAAGGCGCGGCGTGAGAGCTGCACCGTACACAGCTCGTGGGTGGGGGTCCAACTCAGGCCGTGCCGACGGGCCGCCACCCGCATGAAGCCGCCGTCAAAGGAAATGTTGTGGGCCACCACTGCCGCGCCGCCCACGAAAGCCAGAAAGTCAGGCAGCACCGCGCCCAGCAGCGGCGATTGAGCCACCATCTGGTCGCTGATGCCGTGAACGCGCTGGGCCTGCCAGGGAATCGGCATAGCCGAGCCGTCGGCCCGCTGCGGGCGAATGAGCGACTCGAAACGCTCACTTTCCCGAACTTGGCCGTCTCTGATTTTGAGTGCGCCGATTTCTACGATGGCGTCTTTTTCGGGACTCAGGCCCGTGGTTTCGAGGTCAAAGACCACATATTCGTTTAACACCCCTGTATTTAACACCACCGCGCCCGCTCTCTATTGTCACCGACTGCCTGAATTCAATCACCTCAACCTGCCGCCGGGTGCTCCACTTTGGAGGCGGTGCTGAACAGCAAAGCCGCGCCGATCACTAGCGCCGCACCGAGGAGAGCCGGAGGGCTGAGGCGCTCGGCAAACAGCAGGGCGGCCAGCACAGACGCCACCACCGGCTCCAAGCTGGCAATCACGCTGGCGCGGGTGGGATTGAGCCGCCGGAGGCCCAGGCTGTAAGCGGTGTAAGCGGCGAAGGTGCACAGCAGGGCGATGCAGCCCAGATTGAGCCAAGCGGCGGACGTTTTGGCAGCAAAAGGCACGAACGGCAGCAGGCCCAGCGCCCCCACGGGCAGCGCCACCGCGTAGAGCGCCTGCGGATCGTAACGCTCAAAAAAGACCCGCC
The DNA here is from genome assembly GCF_007280555.1 of Deinococcus detaillensis. NCBI lineage: Bacteria > Thermotogati > Deinococcota > Deinococci > Deinococcales > Deinococcaceae > Deinococcus > Deinococcus detaillensis. The sequence continues at coordinate 5,495 of NZ_VKDB01000004.1, forward strand.
CATAGAGGTAATACAAGCTGTAGGTCAGGCCCGCCGTGAGGCCCCAGCCCAGCGAGAGCGCCGACACCTGCACGCCCGAGCCGCCCCCCAGCGAAATCAGCGCCACGCCGCCCAGCGTGAGAGCCACCGCGCCGAGTTCACGCGGCCCGAGGCGCTCTTTCCAGAACAGCCAACCGGACAGCGCCACGAACGCCGGAGCGGTGTAGAGCAATACTGATGCCAGACTCGCCCCGCCTGCCCGCACCGCCAGTTGGTAGCTGCCGTAAAAGATACTGACGCCTGCCAAGCCGAACAGCACCGTCAGAAGCAGATCGCGCCCACGCGGCAAGCGGGAGCGGCGCAGCCCGGCGCTGAGGGCAAAGCAGCCCCCGCCCAGCAGCGCCCGCCAAAACGCCACTTCCAGCGGGCCGAGGCCCTGGGCCTGCGCGAACTTGCCGAAAATACCCAGTAGACCCCACAGAAAAGCCGCCAGCAGCACCCAGCCCGCGCCGTTTTGAGCATTCTTGAAACTTAGCTTGCCAAGCCTCAAGCGCCGCGCCGCCACGCCAGTACGCTCAGCACAGCCGCCGCCAGGAGTCCGGCAATGGCCAGCCCCAGCAAAATCACGGAGCGGGTGTCACGGATTTGACCGACAGCGGGCAAAACACCAGTCGCGTAGACCTGTTTTTGATCGCCGCTGAGCAGCACGTCCACTGGAACGGGCGTGCCTTCTCGGGCGCTCCGAAGACCGCTGGCCGAAGTGTCGCCGCCGGGCCGCAAAAGCCCGTCGGGACTGAAAGGGCTATAAACGCTGCTGGTCACCCAGTAGCTGTATTCGCCTGCATTAAGGTCAGTGTCCAAGATCAGCTCGGTGCCTTGCAGCGTGACTCGCGGCGCGTCGGGAGCCAGAACGGGGCGAAGAGGTTGGCCAGCGGCTTGGTCGGCCTGCGGCGGAGCGCTGAAATGCTGAACTTGAAAACCGTCGAGGCGGTAATGCTCCTGCCAACCCGACGACCCCGCCACCCGCAGGCCCAGGCCCGTCAAGTCACTGATACCACCCGGAGCCGTTTTGACAAAAATGTCCAGCACCGCGCCGGAATAGCCCGCTGGCGCGTTCCAGGGATTGCCGATGGCCCCGAACGACACGCTCAGGCGCAATTTTCCGCTGACGTTTTCGGCCTTAAACAAGCGCAGATCGAGTGCCGAAGCGCTGATGGCCGGGCGGGTGGGCAATTGGTAACTGCCGTCGCCGCTGGCGTCCCCTGCCGGATCGGGCACACTCAGCAGCAAGGCCGGCGGCGGAGCAACGGCCGCAGCGGGGAGAGGCAGGAGGAGGGCGGCAAGCAGCGAAAACACGCCGGTCAGTATAGCGGCGCGAGCTGAGGCGGCGGCTAGCCAGCAGATGAGCGGGCGGCAGCGACCTTGGTGACCTTAGCGACCCTGATCGGTTGACTCTGATATGCTGACAACAGAATGAACGCCGCCGATCCCACCCAGCAACACTTGACTCCCCAAGCTCAGCATCTGCGGGTGTCGGGCAGCGTCAACAAAGTCCGTTACCGCGCCGACAGCGGCTTTACCGTGCTGTCGGCGACCCTCAAAAACGAGGAAGGCGAGGACGACGACGCCACCGTGGTGGGCTTGATGCCGCCGTTGGACGTGGGCGACAGCTTCACCGCCGAAGTCAGCATGGAAGAGCACCGCGAGTACGGCTATCAGTACAAGGTGCTGAATATGGTGCTGGAAGCCGCGCCCAGCGACCTCACCGAAGAAGGCGTGGCGGCCTACCTGGAAGCCCGCGTGGGCGGCGTCGGCAAAGTGCTGGCGGGGCGCATCGCCTCGCACTTTGGTTCCGCCACCTTCGAAGTGCTCTCGGAGACGCCGGAAAAAATGCTGCAAGTGCCGGGCATCACTCAGGCGACCCTCTTCAAGATGACCCAGAGCTGGAGCGTTCAGGGCGGCGAGCGGCGCTCTCTGGCGGCGTTGCAAGGGCTGGGCCTGAGCATCTCGCAGGCGCAGCGGGCCACCAAGCACTTTGGCGATGCAGCTGCCGAGCGCCTCAGCGCCGACATCTACGCCCTGACCGAAGTGGAGGGCATCGGCTTTTTGACCGCTGACAAGCTAGCGCAGGAGCAGGGCATCACGAGTGACGACCCGCGCCGCCTGACCGCCGCCGCCGTCTACGCCATTCAGCAAGCCGCTCAGCAGGGTGGGCACAGCTTTTTGCCGCGCACCCGGGCTGAAAAAGGTGTCGGCCACTACGCCCGCGTCTCACCGGAGCAGGCGATGCTGGCACTCGACAACGCCATCGAGCTGGGCCGTCTCAAAGACGACGAGGGCCGGATTTATTTGCCGCCCGTGCTGCGGGCCGAGCGGCGGCTGGCAGGCGTGATCCGCACCCTGATCGCCACGCCGCCCACCGGTGAGTGGAATGTGCCCAAAGGGGCTGACAAGGGACTCTCGGCGGAGCAGGCCACCGTGCTGCACCTCTTAGAAGACAACCGGCTGGTGGTGCTGACCGGCGGCCCCGGCACTGGCAAAAGCACCACCACGCGGGCGGTGGCCGACCTCGCCGAATCGCTTGACCTGGAAGTGGGATTGTGCGCTCCCACCGGCAAAGCGGCGCGGCGGCTGGGCGAGGTCACAGGACGCAGTGCCAGCACCATTCACCGCTTGCTCGGCTATGGGCCGGAGGGCTTCCGGCACAACCACCTCGAACCTGCGCCCTACGACCTGATTATCGTGGACGAGGTGAGCATGTGCGGCGACGCTTTGATGCTGAGCCTCCTCAACGCCGCAGCGCCGGGAGCGCGGGTGCTGCTGGTGGGCGACACTGACCAGCTCCCGCCAGTGGACGCCGGATTGCCGCTGCACGCCATCACCCAAGTCGCGCCCACCATTCGGCTTTCGCAGGTCTACCGGCAGGCCGCCAAAAACCCGATTATTCAGGCGGCGCACGGTCTACTCAGTGGCAAAGCGCCGGAGTGGGGGCCAGCCGAGCTGCACCATGTCGCCACCGACGCCGACGTGGGAGCGCGGCGGGTGGCGCTGCTGGTGCGCGAACTTGGCGGCCCCGGCAAAGTACAGGTGCTGACCCCCATGCGAAAGGGGCCGCTGGGAGTGGAGACGCTCAACCACCATTTGCAGGGCATCTTTAACCCTGGAGTGGGCGGCGTCCGGATTGCCGACGGCGAAGCGCGGGCGGGTGACATCGTGGTGCAGACCAAAAACGATTACCAGAATGAAGTCTTTAACGGCACGCTGGGCACCGTCTTGCGCGAAGACCGGGGGAAGTTACAGGTGGACTTTGACGGCAACGTGGTGGAACTCGCCGGGGCCGAACTGTTCAATTTGCAACTCGGCTACGCGCTGACCGTCCACCGCGCTCAGGGCAGCGAGTGGGACACGGTGCTGGGCGTGCTGCACGAAGCCCACATGCCGATGCTCTCGCGCAACCTCGCCTACACCGCCCTGACGCGGGCCAAAGAAAGATTTGTCAGCGTGGGGTCGCAGAGCGCCTGGGTGAGGGCGGCGAGCAAGCAAAAAGATGAGCGGTATACAGCGCTGCTGGAGCGGATTCGGGGGTAAAGTCGCTCCAGCACAGGACGAACTTCATTTTCTGGGGGGAGAGACAAATCACCTGTTTGTTTTTCGGTCCACCCTCCCGAGTGAATTGACCTGTCTTCACAATGAGAAGCCTGTAAGATGGCACACGTATACTGAGGCCAATGCCTCGCCGCTCTTTCTTCTTTTGTGTGGGCCAACGGCTCTGCCGGACACGGCAAGGGAGGCGGACTTGAAATCTACCCTCGTCAAGTCTGCGGCCCCGAATCGGCACCGCTCCTCCGGGCCGCACCGTCCCAAGCCCGGTGTGGAGGCGCAGACGGTGGTGCTGCTGGCCCAGTCTTCCGAGGATGTCTTCCGGCGCTGCGTCAGTCTGGCGCTGCAAATCACGCGGGCCACCACCTCGATGGTGCTGCTGTACCGGCCCGGGCTGGACGTGCTGGAAGTGGTCGCCGCCAGCGGCCATCTGGCCGAGGAGGCCACTGGACGGCAGCTGAGGCGCGGCGAGGCGCTGGGCTGGCGGGTCTTTGACTCGGGCGAAGTGCAGAGCGTTGAGCGGGCGCAGGACATAGCCGAGGCGTATTTCGTCTCTGGGCGTGCTCAGCCGGGCATGTACCTGGGAGTGCCGCTGCTCGACCCAGAAGGTCAGGTGCTGGGCGTGCTGTCTGCCGATACCACCGACAGCCCTGAGCGGCTGGACGCGGCAGACGCTCAGGCGCTGCTGCTGCTGGGACAGGCGGCTGGAGTGGCCTACAGCCGCTGGCTGGCGCTCGAACACGCTCAGGTCACCGCGCGGCAATTCGAGCGCCTCGCCACCCTGACGCCGGAGCTCGACCGCCTGACCCGGCCTGAAGAGATTGCCCGGCTGGCCTTGCAAGCGCTTATCGAGGTGAGTGGGTTTACTTCCGGAGCGGTGTTCGGCATCGATTCCCAGGGGCAAGCCACCTTGACGGTGCTGGAGGGCGAAGAGTATGAAGGCCCACCCAGCGCTGCCCAGTTACGTGAGCCGCATCCACCGGCGGGCTTGGTGGCGGAGGTGTTGCGAACCGGCAGCCCGCAGTTGGTGCCCGATTACATGAGCTGGAGCGGCGCACGTGTACACAGCATTTACACCGCCGCCGCCGCGCCGCTGCGTTCACGCGGACAGGTCGTGGGCGTGATCGGCCTGATGCATACCCGTCACCGTCACGAAGCCCCCGGCGAAATCATGACCCTGCTCGGCATGGTCGCGGCCCGCATCGATCAAGCGCTGGAACGCGCCTCCGGACTCGAATATCTGCATCAGACGCGCGAAGCGGCTTTGCGGGCGCTGGGACGGGTACTCGAAGGCCGCGACGGCGACACCTTCGGCCACACCGACCGCGTCACCACACTGGCGCTGCAACTGGGCGAAGCGCTGGGACGGTCGCCGGAAGACTTGCAGCATCTGCGCTGGGGCGCGTACCTGCACGACATCGGCAAGGTGGCGGTGGGCGACGACGTCCTGCGTAAGCCCGGTGAATTGACGGCGGCGGAGCGGCGGCTGATGCAGCGCCATGTGGTGGTCGGAGACGACATGCTCCGTGACGAGGTGTTTGTGCCGCGTGCGGTCAGGGAGGTGGTGCGCCATCACCATGAACGCTGGGACGGCTCAGGGTATCCGGACCGGCTGGCAGGCGAGGCAATTCCGCTGCTGGCCCGCATCTTCAGCGTGGTGGATGTTTACGACGCGCTGGTCAGCGAGCGGCCCTATAAACGGGCCTGGCCCCAGTCGGAAGCGCTGGCCGAGCTTGAGCGCTGCGCGGGCAGCCAGTTTGATCCGCAGATCGTGGAGGTCTTCGTGAATTTGGAGAAAGCGTGTTCGGTGTTGCTGTGATGCGGAGTCGCTACGGCGCTGCGGGGCGGCGGGCGTGAGCGGCAGCATGTCGGCCCGCTTAATGGCCTTGTCCCGGCGCACAGCCCTGCAAGAGGTGGAGAAGAAGCTCACCCAGTCGGAGATCAGTGATGCCGAGCGTACTCTGCTTCACCGCGACGCCGTTTACATTGCTATCGATCTGGGAGAAGCCGCCTGCGCTATGACGCACGCTCTCAGTGCGCTGGAGCTGGCTCGCGCTTGCCAAGACGGGCCCTTGCAGGTCAAGGCGCATGTAGCCCTGGCGCTGGTGCAGGCCGAATCCTACGACGACTTGGGAGCGAGCGTGCAATTTGCGCTGGCGGATGAGCTGGCCCGCGAACATCACGATGACCGTGGAGTGGCATTGGTCGCCGTGAATACCTCGCACTACGAACTTGAGCGCCGCAACTACGCCGAGGCGGTGCTGGTGCTGATCCGGCTGCTGCGCTCCGAGCACGTCCGGGGACTAGCGCTGCCCGAGTCGGTCGGTCTGCTCAACACCTTCCACATCAACTTTGTGGTGGGAGCCGCCGAGGCGCTGCTGAGCAATCAGCTTCCGCTGGCCGAGCAACCAGAGGCGGCGGAGCAACTACGGCTCTCGGCGGCGTTCCTGCGCGGCATGGAGCGTGAGGGCAATGACGTATCTTCACTGGAAACCACCGCCGTTCTGGACGCCCTGACCCGCTACGCGCTGTGGCAGGGCGACCTGACGGCGGCTCAGCAACTCGCTGACGAACATGTGCGCCTGACCGGGCAGGCCGACGTGCCGGTGCTCTATGGCCGTGCCCTGCTGGACCGCAGCCGGGTGCGCGGGCAGATCGGCGATTTGGAGGCGGCCATTGGTGACGCTCAGCAGGCCATTGAGCACTTCAAGGCGGCGGCCAACGGCTTGTGGGAGACACGCGCCCGCGAAACACTGGCCGAGGCTTACGCCCACGCCGGACGCTTTGAGCAGGCGTTCGAGACGCAGCGGGCAGTGACGCGCGGGGTGGAGCGACTGTTTCGCGATTACCACCAGCAGCGTGCCCTGGTCGGTCAGATCGCGCAGCAGGCCCGTGAAGCTAAGGTCCATGCTCAGGCGATGGCGCAGGCGGCCCTGAGCGATCCCTTGACCGGCATTCCCAACCGCACTCAGGCGATGCAGGTAATGGCACGACTGCGTGACCGGACGGCGAGCGGCGGCCCGGTCAGCGCCATCGCGCTGATGGACCTCGACCACTTCAAGCGTGTCAATGACCTGTACGGGCACATCACCGGAGACGCCGTGCTGATCGAGGTCACCCGCCTGCTGACGGCGGAGTTGCGCAGTGATGACATGCTGGCCCGGTTGGGCGGCGAGGAGTTTGTCGTGATCCTAACGGGAGCGCCGCTCGATGAGGCCGTGCGCCTCTGCGAGCATCTGCGCGACACCCTACACCGCGCCAACTGGGAACACATCGCGCCAGGACTGAATATGACCGGCAGTTTCGGAATCACCGTGCTGAGCGGCGAGCTTGATCTGACGGCCACGTTGCAAGCCGCAGACCATGCCCTTTACGCGGCCAAGGCGCTTGGGCGCAACGCTGTGCAGGTGGCCCCTCAACTGCAATGCGTATGAGATGAAGTGTGAAGCGCTCGCTGCCAGACTGATGAAGGGAGCGGCTAAAGACTAAGTAAAACGACGTCTAGCTTTGGATAAATCGGGCGGAGCAGGCAGGCCTGATAGGTGCCGCTTCGCCCAAGAGGTGCTCCCGTGAAAGAGTGGCATCCTCAAAGAGAGGAATGGCCTCTAACGGTAGCCTGATTGTACTCAGGGGGCAAGCTGCGCCCGCAGACTGTCCACATCTGCCCACGAGCTGCCCGGCGAGGCCGCACCGTTGCCCACTGTGCCGCCGACGCTGATACCGCCAAAACCCAGCGAGCCAGTGATATTGATGGCCAGCGTGTTCCAACCTGCTGAGGCGTTGACGTTGACCTGCACGGTGGTCGGGTAGCCGGTGGCCACCGCGCAGTTGAGTTGGCCTTGCAGGGTAGTGGTCTTGTCGGCGTAGATGTAAGCGCGACCTGTCAGGGTGCGGGTGGTCAGTGTTTTGGACACCGCAGCATCGGCAAACTCTTTTCCCGCTGTCAGGGTGGCAAAGGCGTACCCTTGAGCACTAGGATCGCCAAGCGTCAGCGCCCCCGTGCAGCCCAGATCGGCCAACAAGCCCGCTGACAGCGAGGTTTTAGAGTCGGTGAGCTGATCAGAGGTGGGCAGGGTCAGAGTGAAATTGCCCCCCACGTCTACTGAAGTCGAGGCCAGGGTCTTGCCGCTACTGCGGAGAAGAACGATGGTGTTGCTCGCACCGACCAACCGCCCACTTAACACAGGCGTCACTTCGGCGGGCGTGGGCGCAGGTGCGGGGGTGGAGCTGTTGCAAGCGCTGAGCAGCGCGGCGGAGCAGCCCGCCAAAATCAGTAAACGAAGCGAAGTCATGGCTCAAGTTACCGCTTCAAGTCGGCGCGAACCTGATGACGGCCTGATGGCAAGCGGGGCGCTCCGAGCTCAAGCAACCGCCTTCACAGACTCCAGAGGGAAGCGCCGCCTTGGCCGTCTCTCCACATCAGACCAGCTAAACTGGATGTCAGCAACTCAGCCACAACCCACCTCGGAGGTTTCAGCATGATTCTTTCACACGGCACTTTGACGTTTCCGGCGGCCCACCTCGATACCGCCCGCAGCATGATGCGCGACCTCGCCGCTCAGACCCGCACCGAACCGGGCTGTTTGCTTTATCAGGTTTCGGAGAATCTCGAAACGCCCGGCGGATTTATTATCAGCGAGCAGTGGGAGAGCATGGACGCCATGCAAGTTCACCTGAATCAGCCGGAAGTCGGTGAGTTGGTGGAGAAGGTCAAGGGAATGGGCGTCAACGATCTGAGCATCACCGCCTGGTCAGCGGGTGAAGCGACAAAAATCATGTAGGGAACGGCTGACGCACAAACCCGCCCTCAGCGGCAACCGGCATGGCACAATAAAAGCCGATGTGCTGCTGAGCGGCTTCTGTATAGCTGACCTTTGCGTGAGATTGTTCGCCTCAACTCCGCTTCGTTTCATCCGCTCTCCTGCCCAGAGGTCACTATGATGCCAGTGCCTACTCACCCTTCGCCTGCCAATACCCCGCTGCCGCCTCACACCGCCCGCCCCGAAGAATTCACTTATGATCTGCTGGTGATCGGCTCTGGCCCCGGCGGGCAGCGGGCAGCGATTCAGGCAGCTAAACTCGGCAAAAAAGTGGCGGTGGTCGAGCGTAAGGCGGTCATCGGCGGGGTGTGCATCAACACCGGCACCATCCCTTCCAAGACCTTCCGCGAGGCGATCATGCACCTGAGCGGCTACAACGAGCGCGGTCTGTACGGCTCCGCCTACGCGGTCAAAGACGACATCACCGTGCAGGATCTGCTGCTTAGAACCAGTAGCGTGATGTCACACGAGCTGGACGTGGTTCGCAATCAACTGCACCGCAACCGGGTGGAGAGCATCAACGCCGAAGCTTCATTCATGGGCCCGAATACCGTGCGGCTGCGCGACGTGCGCGGCCACGGCGACGGCTGGCGCGACGTGACCGCCCACACCATCGTCGTGGCGGTGGGCACCAAAGCGGCCCGCGACCCCAAAATTCCCTTCGACGGCCAGAGCATCATCATCAGCGACGACATTTTGGATTTGCAGAACTTGCCGCGCACCGTCACGGTCATCGGCGGCGGCGTCATCGGCTGCGAGTACGCCAGCATGTTCGCTGCGCTGGGGGTGCGCGTCACGCTGATCGACAAGCGCCCGCGCCTGCTGGAGTTCGTGGATCATGAGATCACCGACGTGCTGGCGTACCAGATGCGCCAGAACCGCATGACCCTGCGGCTGGGCGAAGCGGTGAAAGTGGTGGAGAAGGTTCAGGACCGCCTCGGCGAGCGGGTCAAGGTGACGCTGGCGAGCGGCAAGGAAATTCTGAGCGACATGGTGCTGTACGCGATTGGCCGGGTGGGGGCCACCGAGCGCCTCAACCTGGAAGCGGCGGGCCTCAGCGCCGACGAGCGGGGCCGCATCAGCGTCAACGGGCACTATCAGACCAGCGTCAGTCACATTTACGCGGTGGGCGACGTGATCGGTTTTCCGAGTCTGGCCAGCATCAGCATGGAGCAGGGGCGCTTGGCGACCTGCCACGCCTTCGGCATCCCGACTCAGAGCGTGCCGGAATTGTTTCCCTACGGCATTTACACCATTCCTGAAATCAGCACCGTGGGCAAAAATGAAGAGGAGCTGACCTCGGCGGGCGTGCCTTACGAGATCGGCAAGGCCCAGTACCGCGAAATTGCGCGGGGCCAGATCATCGGCGACGAACAGGGCACCCTCAAGCTGATCTTCCACCTAGAGACACGGGAACTGCTGGGCGTGCATATCATCGGCACCGGAGCCAGCGAGCTGATTCATATCGGGCAGGCGGTGATGGCGTTTGGCGGCACGGTGGATTACTTCGTCAACACGGTGTTCAACTACCCCACGCTGGCCGAGTGCTACAAGACCGCCGCCTTTGACGGCATCAACCGCCTGGGCAGTGCGCCCTTGCTGGAGCCGAAACTGGAACCGGCCAAGGAAGTGGGGGAAGTGATCTAGGCTTCTGGCCAGATAAACCCCTCGCTCCACGCCTCGCCTCGCCGCAGAAACGGCACCTTCGTCCCCAGCACCCGGCTCCCTCCTTTGACCGCCGCCCGCACGATCAGGCGGGGGTCGAGGTTGGCATGAATGCGCCGCGCTGCTAGGGTTTCGTCAAAGATATTCAACGTTTCGCCGCTCGCCACGCTATCGGTGCCAAGTGCCACGTCCACACCTGCCGCCACGAAAGCCGTCCAGCGGAAGGTGCCGCACTCCAGATTGGCATTGCTGCGCGGACAGGTGACGACGTTGGCTCCAGCCTGCGCCACCGTGCGGATGTCCTCATCGGTGACGTTGACCATGTGAATCAGGGTGGGTTTGGCGTCCAGCACGCCCAAGTCAGCTAGGTAAGAGACGGGCGTCAGGTCTGAACTGGGAGCGCGGCCCAGCACTTCCGGCAATGTCAGGCTAGGTGAGGTAAATGAAATCATGCGGGCAAAGCTCTCGGCCAGTGGGCCAGTACCACTTTGAAACAGCTCCACTTCACTTGGATGCTCGGCCACGTGGATTTGCAGCGGCAAGCCCTCGCGCCGGGCAAAGTTGGCCAGGAGGCGATGCAATTTGTGCGAAACAGTGTGGGTGGCGTGCGGCGACAGGCCCAGCCGCATCCCGCCGGGGCGTTCCAGTTTGCGGAAACGCTGCACATCTTGCACCACCTGAGCGAAGGTGGCCTCGGCGGTGGCCGGATCGGGGTCAAGCACTTCCCAGTAGGCCACTCCGCCGAGTTCAGCCTCGCTCAGCAGGTAGTCCATGACTTCCGGGGTGCCGGGCCAGACTATGTCGCCCAGAGCCGCCGCACCGCTTTGCTGGACTTGGGCCAGACCTTTTTTGGCTCCGGCTAGACCGCGTGAGAGCCGCCCAGCGATCACCACTTCAGGAATCCACTGGAAATACGGCAGCGCCTGAAAAGCGTAATCCGACATGTCGAGGTGCGCGTGGGCATTGACAGGCGGCGGGGCAATCACGCCCACTGTGCGGCGCAGCTCGGCCTGCGGGTACTGGCGGCGCAGGGTGTCCAGATCGCCCGCCGCCGCAATGGTCTGGCCGCCCATGACCACCGCGCCGTCCCGAATGGGAAGACCCATGCCGGTGTAGAGAATGTCGGCGTGAATCAGTTCCAACTCGCTCATACGGGTTCCGGCGTGTTGACCATCGCGGCAGCAGTACGGGTCAGTGCGGCAAAGAGTTCGGCGGCAGCGTCGGGCGCGAGGTCGGGAGTTTCGTGTATAGCCGTATTCATGCAGGCCAGCCACGCTCGCGCCCGCGTCGGGGTGATTTCAAACGGCAAATGCCGCGCCCTCAAGCGGGGAGGCCCGAACTCCTGATGGTAAAGCGGCGGCCCACCCAAAAAGCCGCTCAGGAAGGCTTCCTGCTTGCGGGCGGTAAGGCTCAGGTCGGTGGGAAAAATGGGAATCAGGTCGGGGTGTTGGGCGACGTGGCCGTAAAAGCAGGTCACCAGATCGTGAAGCACCTCAGGGCCGATACGCTTGTACAGCGTGTCTTCGGGCGAGGCGGCCAGTTGTAGGGGAGCGGTCATACTCTGAGGGTAGCGCAGGGAGCCGGGGCCGTTTGGGAGTGCTCCAACCAACAGAGCCTCAACTGCTGGCACTGGTGTAACTGCCCAGCGCACGCAGCCAGAACACCCGGCACAGCACCAGCAACACTAGCGCCACCAACGGACTGAACAGCGCCGCCTGCCCCAACTCGCCGCGCAGAGCCTGAGCTGGAATGGTCGTAATGAAGGCCACTGGGATCACAAAAGTCAGCACCGGGCGAATCCACAGCGGCAGAGCTTGCAGCGGATAGCGGCCCGCGCTGAAGACGCCCTGAAACAGCTCGGTGACATTTTGGACGTTGACCAGCCAGAAGGCCGAGGTGTTGAGAATAAACCAGATCGCGTAGACCATCGCCACGGCACTGAGATAGAGCACGGCGGCCAGCAGCGCCCCGCCGAGCGTGACCGTGCCCAGCGCCGCCGCCGACCAGATGATCAGGCCAAAACCCAGCAGCATGTCGGGCAGCCGCAGCAAATTGAGATTGCGGGCCGAGAGCTGAAACTGCGCGTCCACCGGCTTAAGCAGTAAAAAGTCCAGCGTGCCGGTGCGGATGCCTTCGGAGAGCTGGGTGAGGTTGGGCCGCAGCCAGACGCTGATCAGGCCCTCAGTGAGTGTGAAGAAACCCACTACCATCAGCGCTGCCTCCAGATTCCAGCCGCCAAGCTCCTTGATTTCGGGACGGCTGTAAAACAGGTACACGCCCAGCAGGCCGGTGGCGAGGTTGGCAAAGCTGCTCAGCAGGGCCGCGAAGAAGTTGGCGCGGTAAGCCAGTTGCACGCTGAGACTGGCAGAAAGGTAGATTCGCAGGAGGCGGAAGAATCTCATTTCATACCCTTGAGGAGAGGAACTTCACCATGTTCACCACGCCTCACGCTCCCACTGCTCCGTATTTCCGCACGCCGCGCCGCCACAGCACCGCCTGCAGGACCGCAAACGCCAGTGTCCAGCCCAGCAAAATCAGCCAGCCGCGCAGAGCGTCGCCCAGATCGGCCTTGCCCGTCAGGAGGTTGCAGGGCAAGCTCAGCATGTAGGGAAACGGCGTGGCGTAGGCGATCATCTGCACCGCCGCCGGATACAAACTGATCGGAGCCAGCAGCCCGCCCAGCGCGGCGTAGAGCACCCAGACGAGTTCCTGAAAGTTCTCGGCGGCCTCGAACCAGAAGGCCAGCAGGCCGATGGAATATTCCAGCAAGAATCGCAGAGTGAAGGCCAGCGGCACCAGCATCAGGTACGCCAGCCAGCGCGAAACGTCAGTGGTGTAGTGCGCCCCGGTCAGCAGGGCGAAGATGACCAGCAGCACGAACATCAGCGGCAGACGGACGATGCGCTCGGCCCAGTGACCGACGTAGTGCATCCAGAACGGATCAATCGGGCGCAGCAACTTGGGGGATAAGGTGCCCTGCCGCACGTCGAAACTGAGTTCCCAGGCCACCCACACCACCAGAATCTGCGCCGTGCCCCAGGTGGCGATGAAGTAGGAGGCAAAATCCTGGGCCGTGTAGCCGCCGATTTCACCGTTGGGTGACGAAGCCGCCTGCTGCATCCAGATCAGACCCATAATCAGGCTGAGTGTGCCCGACAGCATCCAGATCACGATTTCAGCGCGGTAGACGGTCATGTGGGCAAACTGCACCGCCATCAGCACTTTGAACTTTCGCCAGATATGGTGCGCGGAAGAAGAGTTCACGCCAGTTCCCTGACGGGTTCGGCTTTCTTCTCGCTTCTGAACAGTTGTCCGATTACCTGCTCAATCGGCGGGTCTTCCACGGTCAGGTCGGCCACCTCGAAATGGGTCAGCAGGGCGGCGGCGCGGGCGCTGACTTCGCTTCGGGGCACGGTCAATTCAGCGTCCAGACCGTCTAAGCGCACCACCTCACCGTAGCGGGCCAGCTCCTCGGCGGTGGCGGGCCTACTGAGTTGCAGACGCACGGTTTTGCGGGCGTCGGGGCCGGTGGTCAGGCCCGCCAGATCGCCGTCAAAGACCAGTTCGCCGCCGTCGATCACCAGAATCCTGCGGCATAGCGCCGTCACGTCGGCCATGTAGTGACTGGTCAGCATCACGGTGGCGTTGAAGCGGGCATTGTACTCGCGCACGAACTCACGGATACGCTCCTGCATGTTCACGTCCAAGCCGATGGTGGGTTCGTCTAGAAACAGGACTTTAGGGCGGTGGAGCAGCGCGGCAGCCAGCTCGCACTTCATCCGCTCGCCCAGGCTCAGTTTGCGAACCTGCTTGCTGAGAATGCCCGACAAATCCAGCACCTCGTCAAACTCGCGCATGGTGGCTTTGTAATCGCTGTCAGAGATCTCGTAGATCGCTTGATTGACCAGGAAGCTGTCCTGAGCGGGCAAATCCCAGATGAGTTGCTGCTTTTGTCCCATCACCAGCGTGATCTGTTTAAGAAAGGCTACCTCGCGCTTTTGCGGCGTGTGGCCCTGCACGCTGGCCGCGCCGCCGGACGGGTGCAGCAGGCCCGAGAGCATCTTGAGTGTGGTGGTTTTGCCCGCACCGTTGGGGCCGAGAAAACCCACCATCTCGCCGCCGGTCAGCTCGAAGCTGACTCCCCTGACCGCTTCCACCGTGCGCGTTTTGGGCCGCACGAAGGCCCGCAAGCTGCCCAGAAAGCCCGCTTCCTTTTCGGTGACGGTGTAGGCTTTGCGGAGTTGATCGGCCCGCACCGTTATGTTTGGGTCGGAACGATTAGACATCATGGTGCGTTACAGCTTAGCGGGTCGGGGAAGGGATGGCAGTAAGCATGATGGCTCAGCCGGGCAACGGTAACAAAGTGGCCGCCAGCTTGCGCCACTGATCCAAAGCTCACTCACCCAGCAAAAACGCCGCCGTTGCCTTATACAGCGTCTCAGTGCTTTCCAAGCTCTCGAAGGTGTGGGTGCCGTTAGGGATAGCAATGCAGTCGCAGCCGAGCGCCTCGGCGTAGCGCACACCGTACTCCGGCGGACAGGTTTTATCGGCGTCCCCGTGAAAGACGCGGGCCTGCCCACCAAATTGCCCGGCGGCTTTGAGCGGATTCAGGCGCGGCATTTCCAAAAAGAACTCGCGGCCAATCGGCCAGCCGCCCTGATCCATGATGGCGGGCGGCACAAACCCGCCGGGCAACATTTTGAGCCACAGCTCGGGCAAGGCCGGTGCCCACAGCGCCAGCCGGTGCGGACGCACTTGAGGCGCAGTGAGAGCCGCCACCAGCCCGCCCATCGAAAAGCCCAGCAGCATCACCCGCTCGGGGTCAATTTCGGGCAGGTCTTTGAAATATTCAACCATCGCCACGGCGTCTTCCACTTCTCGGCTGACCGTCATTTCCGAAAAGTCGCCCTCGGATTCGCCGCTGCCCCGAAAGTCAAAGCGCAGCGAGGCGATTCCGCGCTCGGCCAGGTAGCGCGAAAGCAGCGGCAGCAGACGGTGATCGCCGCCCCGGTTGCCGGTAAAGCCGTGCAAAATGACCACGCCAGCAAAGCCGTGCTGGGGCCTAGGGGTGCCGGTCAGATCGGGTTCGGGCAAGTGAACCATGCCGTAGATTTTTTGTCCGCCGACTTTGAAGGACGCGAAGGTTTCCATAGCCAGAATTCTAAGCAAGAAAGCGGCACCGGAAGCGGGACAGATCAGCCGGGCGGCCCGTTCACGCCGCCAACTTCATCTGAGTGTTATCTTTGGCGCATGAGCTTAAGTATGCGACTTCCCATTCTTGCCGCCGCCGCGCTGCTCAGCTCCGCTGCCGCCGCTTCCGCCGATCTCAAACAGGGCCAGAGCATTTATCAAACCAACTGCGCGGCCTGCCACGGAGCCAAAGCGCAGGGTGGCCTCGGCCCCAAGCTGTCGGGCGAGGCGGCCAACTGGAGCGCGGCGATCTTCCAGCGGGCACTGCTCAAAAATATAAACGACAACGGAAAAATGTTCAAAGCGCCGATGCCGTTTTGGGGCAAGGTCGGCTTCGCGGGTGACAAGGGCAAAGCGCCGACCAAAACCGAGCTGGTGGCGCTGCAAGCTTACTTAAAAACCTTCAAGTAAGCGTTTCTTACTTCCGCACCGCCCTGAGCACTTTAAAGCCGCCCTCCCGCACCACCTCTTCTACGGTGGCCCAACTGGAGAGCGGCTTTTCGTAGGGCAAAAAGTCGTTGGCGACAAAGTAAGCTACGCCCTCGGCATTCAAGCGGCGCTGGGCGGTGGCCAGAAATTCGGCAGCCACGTCCAGCACCACGCCGCGCCCCACGTGAAAGGGCGGGTTGGACAAAATCAGATCGAAGGTGCGTTCTCCCAAAGCCGCGTCCACGTCGCTGTGAATGACTTCTCCCGTGAGTTGGTTGGCCGCCAGCGTTTGCTCAGCGCTCCTGACGCTGCTCAGATCGGCGTCGGCCAGCGTCACGGCAGCGCCCTGCTTGGCCGCCCACGCGCCGATGACGCCCGCGCCGCAGCCCAAATCCAGCACGGTTTTGCCGCCAAGTTCCAGGCCCTCCACTGTTCTGAGCAGCAGCGCGGTGGCCTTGTCTATCTTCGCCGCGCTGAACACGCCGGGCAGGGCAACCACTTTAAGGCCGTCATGCTCGTAGGTTTCGGGTGCGGGCTGCGGCGGCGTGGGGCCGGGACGGCGCACCAGTTTGGCGACCCGGAGTCCGCCGTCCTTGGCGATGGTTTCACCGATGCCGAAAACGGCCGACGCCGCCCGCACGTAGCGGTCAAAGCCTTTGTCTTTGTCGCCGGCCAAGTACAGGATGCCGCCCGGCGGCGTGCAGGCGTGCGCCCAGGCCACTTGTGCCTGAATATAAGCGTTGCCCCTGTCGCCAGCCAAAATCAGCGTGACGGTAGGCGAGCGCTCCAGCGTGTCGCCGGGAGCGGCCACTTGCGGACTCAGGTTGGCCGCACGCAAAACGGCCAGCGCGGGGGCCGAACCCTCCACTGCCCGCAAGGTCACGCCGGTTAAGCTGGCGAGCAGGCCGCCCAGCGCCGTCAAATCCAGCACCTCGCCTTTGACCCGCTGGCGCATCAGGGTTTCAGTCAGGAGCGCCTGAGCGCCGTCAATACCCGGAGCGCCGCGCACGCCGGATTTGGTCAGGGCCGTCAGGCGGTCTAAGCGCGGCGGCAATTCGGCGGGGGTGATCTCAAAGTAACCCGCTTTGGGAGCCGCCGGAGCTTGCGGCTCGGGGCGGCGCAACTTGAGTTTTCGGGTTGGGTTGGACGTTTTGCGGGGGCCGGTCATGCGCCGAGTGTACGGGATTGAGGCGGCGCTTGGCCTACTCCGCGCTCACTGCCCCGTCCAGCGCTTCGCCTTCCGCACCGGATTTGCCGACCACCAGCAACCAGCCCGCGCCCAGGATCGCCGCCAGCACCGAGGCCAGCAGCACACCGAGTTTGGCCTGGGTCAGCAGCGCCTCATTGCCAAAGGCCAGATTGGAGACAAACAAGCTCATGGTAAAGCCGATGCCTGCCAGTAGCCCCGCACCGACCATGTGGCCCCAGTGGACGCGGTCAGGCAAAGCAGCCAGCTTAAAGCGCACCGCCAGCCACGCGAAGCCCACCACACCCAGCGGTTTACCGAGCAGCAGCCCCAGCAGCACGCCCAGTGACACCACACCCAGCCCCGCGCCGCCGCCAATGGCGACCCCAGCATTCATCAGGGCGAAGGCGGGCAGCACCGCGTAGGTGACGAACGGGTGAATGGCGTGTTCGAGTCGGTGCAGCGGGCTTTGGGAACGCTCCAGCAGGTCTTCGAGGTCGAGCAGGCGGGCTTCTTCTTCTTCGCCTTCGGTGGGCCTCGGCGCGGCGTTCAGTGAGGCCAAGTAGCCAGCCGGATCAGGCCTGCGAATCGGCACGGCCAGCGCCAGCAGCACCCCCGCTAGGGTGGCATGCAGGCCGGATTCCAGCACGAAAAACCACAGGAACGCGCCCAGCACCGCGTAAATTTTGAGGCTGAACAACCCGCGCCAGCCTGCAAAGAGGGCCAACCCCCAAGTCAGGGCGGCCAGCGCCAAAAAAGTCAGGTTGAGACCGGAAGTATAAAAAAAGGCGATGACCAGCACCGCGCCCAGATCGTCCACGATGGCCAGCGCTGTCAAAAAGATTTTGAGGCCCAGCGGCACCCGTGAGCCCAACAACGCCAGAACGCCCAGCGCGAAGGCGATGTCGGTGGCCATCGGCACGCCCCAGCCCGACGCGCCCACGCCGCCGCCGTTCACGAGCGCATAAAGGCCCGCCGGAAGCAGCATTCCGCCTGCGGCGGCGGCCACTGCCAGGGTCGCCTTGCGGCGCGAGGCCAACTCACCAATCAAGAGTTCGCGCTTGATCTCTAAGCCCACCAACAGGAAAAACACCGCCATCAAGCCGTCGTTGGCCCAGTGCTCCAGGGAAAGCTTGAGTTCTGAGCTGCCCAGCGTCAATTTGAAATAGGTGGAGCGCAGATCAAAATAATTGACAGCCCAAGGCGAATTGGCCCAAGCAAAGGCGAAGATGGCCACGCAAACCAGCAGTACGCCTGCGAACGCTTCATTTTGCACGAACCGAATAAAGGGCGTCAGTGCGGGCTTAAGGACGGACGGTAAACTCATCAAATCTCCCGAAGGGGCAACATCAAATCAACAAATCCCGCGTTGATCGCCGGTTGGGGCAATGCAGACGCGGGACTTAGGGCAAATCGGTCATTACTTGGTCGGCAGCGGCGGCGGATTGGTGGGCGTGGCGGTGCAGGTGCCGACCAAAACCGTGGATTCGCTTTGCCGCTTGAGGGTCAGCACGCCGGTCAGCGGCAAGCTCTCCACGTTCTTGGACAAGCACTCGTAGCGGTTGACGCCGCCGCCAGCCGCCGCTTCATTCCACACGAAGCTGGCTTTTTTGAGTTGGTCGCTGTTGGTGTACGACACGTACTGGTAACTTCCGCTCGGCACCTGCGCGGCGGTGGCCTGGTCAGCCACGCTGAGGGTGCCGCTGCCGTCCTGAACTTCGACCAGGGTCGGCACCGAGAGCGTTTTGCTCAGCGAAGTGCCGGAGAGCTGCCCGCTGATGGCCCACGTCTGACCAACGATCAGCGGCCCGGCGCTCTTGCGCGAAGGCGAGGTATCGATCACATTGCCCAGAACGGGCGCACAGGAGCTGAGCATCAGACCGCCCAGCAAAGCGGGCAGACCCAAGCGGGCGACGTTCTTATTCAAGCTGTTCTGGCTAGACATACGCTCAGCATACGGGGATTTGGTGAGGAGCGCCGAAAGTCGGTCAATGACGGGTGATGAGTGGCTGGGCCGCTTAAACAAATGTCTAAGCGGCCCGATGGTGTGAGTTGAAACTAAACCTCGCCCCGCGCAAAAGCGCTCATCAGGGTGGGGGCGGCGGTATCGAAGCCCACCACGTCGAGCATGTCGCTGCGCTGCGGATCGGCGATGCTGAACTCGGTGGCGGTCAGGCCCACGACGATCAAGCGGGCGGCGGTGCCGGTTTTCTGGCGGTAGCGGTCTAAGGCGACTTTGGGGTGAACCTGGCCCGCCCACGTTTCGTTGTCGGTGTAGATGACAAACGTGTCCACGTCCACGCCCGCCCCCGCCGCCCACAATATCGGCTGGGCGCAGTCGGTGGCCCCAAAGCTGGCGGACTGGGCCTTTTTCATGGCCGCTTCCAGCGTGTCGCGGGGAGTGATGCCCAGCGCCCGGAACTGATCCGCAAAGCCCATCGTCAGCGCTTCAGGCTCGCTCCGCAGGGCCAACATGCTCATGGCCGCCGCCGCCATGTTGGGCGTCAGGTTCGGCACGCCCGCGACCTGGCCGCCGGTCATCGAGCCGCTGACGTCCAGCGCCAGCAGGTGACGGGTTCCGGCAGGCTGCACCATGCCGAAGGAGGTGTAAAAGGCGTCTTCCAGCGCGTCCACGATGCGGGGAACCGGCAACCAGGTGCCGCTGCCGCGCACGCCCTGACCTGCCGAGTAGACCAAACGAGCCTTGAGCGCGTCCAGCGGGTGAATGCGGCCACGCTTGAGGGCGGCGGGGTCGGTCAAGCGGGCGATCAGCGCGTCGATCAGGGCGCGGTCATTGACGGTCAGCACCCCCACGCGGCTGAGGTTGCCGAGATTGCGCAGCAGCCAGGTCAGGCCGCCGGTCTGGGTGGCTGCCCGGTAGACTTCTGCGCCGCGCAGGTGGGTCGGCACGCCCTCCATCGGCAGACCGTACTCCAGCATCAGCGTGGCCGCTTCGGCGTCGCTGGTGGCTGCTTGGGCCAGCAGATGCCCCTCGATGACGCGCAGGGCTGGAGCCGTATCGCTGTCCACTGGGTCGCCTTCCACTCGGTCGCCTTCCATTTTGTCGCCGTCCACTTTCAGTTCACCGCTCACCATGAACTTCAGCACGGCGTTGCGAATGGGATCGGCGGTTTTGGGGTGGGCCAGCCGCAGCGCGTCGGCCTGCGCCCAACCATCGCGGCTCTTGTACTTGACTGCCCACAGCGCCAGCTTCTCTACGCTCAGCGTTTCGTAGACATTGGCTACGCCGCGCCGGGTCAGCCGTCCCCAGCCGCCCAGCGCCCGCGTGAACGCCAAAAAGTGCAGCAGCATGGTGCCGGTGCGGGCCAGTTCCGGCAGCGCGTTCCAGGCCGCTTGCCGGTCGGCCACGTTGGGCGCAGTCTTGGAGATGAGGGCCAGCACCAGCAGCGCCGGCTCGGGCTTGGGTGCGCGGCCAGCGCAGGCCACTTCCAACGTTAAGCGCAGGGCCAAAGCCGCGTCGCGCTGCACCAAGTCGCGCACGAAGTCGGTGGCCTGCACGGTGTGGGCTTTCACTCCGGCGTAGAAGGTGCCGCCCTCGGTGCCCAGCACCAAAAAGCGGGTCAAGCGGGAGGCGTCGCTGAGAGCGTAAACGAAGCCGCCCGCGTTGTTTTGTACCTGAGAGGCGTCCAGCTTCTGGCGCTGGTGGCGCTGGAGGGGGTTGACGGCGCTGAGCAGGGTTTTCATGGCGGATGGGTTTTTCATGGTTGCGGCCCTCCTTATCAGGGCAAAAGGGTGGGGTGGGCGCGGGGTTCAGGTCGCGCCGAGACGGAAAGTGAAGGTGGGGCGGGTGGGGTTCGAACCCACGACCTTGCCAGTTACGAAGTGGATAACCCTCGCAGCTTCGGCCCAGCCCGTAGGCAAGGCAAGTGTGTGCCTGAGGGAAAACATGCTCTACCAACTGAGCTACCGTCCCAGGTGTTGTGCTTGAAGTACGCAGAAAATAAAGCAGGCTGAGCGGAGTTGCACCGCCGTCTCCCGACTGGTTGCCGGGCGTCTTGACTGCTGGACTAAACCTGCACGCCGTACCAAACCCAAAAGGAAAGATGCTGAGGACGAGGGGTTTGGGCCACGGTAAAGGGACATTTCAAGCCAGGAATCGAACCTGGAGCAGTTGAACGTTCTGCTTGCGCCCCAAAAGTGCCAACGTGGCGATCAAAAAAGGGGGTGTGGGTGAAATAACCGTGACCGCTTCGGCCCTTAGCGCCAGTTCATAGAAAAATTGGCCGGACAAGGAATGGAGCAGGGGGGATTCTTTTCATGAAGATAACCCTGAACCTTCGGCCCGACCAACTCTATTTCGGTTTGAATCAGGGGCCATTTCGGAGTGTCTACACCGCGCTTTGCCCCTGACTGCTTACTCAGTCTAGGGGCCGTTGGCGAGCTTGCCTATCGGCTGTCTGGCGCAGAAGGGTGCTAAGCCAAACGGCGCACTAGACTGCGCTCATGCCGCTGCTCACCCTCTCCATTGACGACACCCGCGCCCACGCCTTGATGCTTCAGCAGCAGCGCGAACTCCGAGTCCTCTACGGCGACACCGACGAGCGCACCGAGCCGTTTGATCCGGCAACGCTGGCGGGCGGCGTGCTGCTGGGCTACGAGGAGAACGGCGAACTTCTGGCCATTGGCGGCCTCAAACCCCTGAGCGACGACGATTTCTTGTTCAAGACTGCAGAGATTAAACGGATGTACACCCTGCCGAGCGCCAGAGGCCGCCAGCTGGGCCGCGCCGTGCTGAACGGGCTGATGGCGTGGGCACGCGAAAGTGGCCTGAGCCGCTTGGTGCTGGAAACCGGCGACCTCCAAAAGGAAGCGCTGGGCCTCTATGAAAGCGCCGGATTTACACGGATTGCCAACTTCGGTTACTACACCGGAATGGAAAACAGTTTGTGTTACGGGCTGGATTTCTCAGCCGATGCCCCCGCCTAAAGCGACACCTCAGCGTCTGAGCCGCTAAACTGGCCATTACATGAAGCCTCCCCTATCCAAACCCACGGCCAAGCAGCTTTGGAGCGCTGCTGGACTCGTTTTGCTCAGCGCCTTATTGGTCGGCTGTCCCAAAAAAACGGCATCGGGCGGCGGCGACAACTGCACCGACGAGTTCGCCGCCGGACAGCCGCAGGCCAATGTTGATGTCATCAAGCTGTGCCGCAACGAATACATCAGCGTCTACGACCCGCAGCGCAAAGTCCCGTTGGTGGTGGCCGAGAAGTTGCAGCCCAGCGAGTTTGACGGCTCGGTCAGCCGCGCCGATAACTTCAAGCCTGACCCCGACCTCAGCGCCCCGCAGAGTGCGTCGCTCAACGACTACCGGAAATCTGGCTACGCACGCGGCCACATGGCCCCCGCCGCCGACTTCACCAGCAGCGACGAGGCCATGAACCAGTCATTTTATCTGTCCAACATGGTGCCGCAGGACTCGGGAATGAACAGCGGCATTTGGGCCAGCCTGGAGAGTGCCACCCGCTCGTGCGCCAAGCAGCTCGGCAGCCTTTACGTGATGACCGGCCCCGTTTTTGAAGGCAAACCCAAGACCATTGGCGACGACCAAGTGGCGGTGCCGAGTTCCATTTACAAAATCGTGGTGTCCGGCAACGGAGCGCGGGCGTTTATTTTGCCCAATCGCAAATTGCCGCCCGCCCGCAGCAACTTCTTGCGCTACGCCGTCACAGTGGACGAAGTGCAGCGGGCCACCGGCCTGACCTTTTTCCCGAATGGCGGCGTCAATTTGCAGGCGCACGCCAGCTTTTGCGGCGGCAGCTACGGCAGCTAAACTGGCGAAATGACCCGCGCCCACGACCTTTTTACTGCTCCGAGCGACTTCGCACCGCGCAGCGCTTGGCAGCGGGAATGCAGCGGCTGCGGCGCGTGCTGCGCGGCCCCCGACATCGCTGCCCTCAGCAAGCCGCTGGGCGTGCCTTGCCAGCATCTCGGCGCAGGCTGCTTGTGCCAGATTTACCTGGATCGCCCCCCAATCTGCCGCAACTACGCGCCGGACTGGGTCTGCGGCGAAGTCTCGGCGCTGCCGACCTTGGCGGCGCGGGTGGCGAGGTTTCTGGCAATTTATGGATTAGACGATTAGGGCTTGAGTTCCAGCCGCGCCAGTATCTCATCCAGTTGCGCGGCGAGAGCGGCCTCGTCTCCCCCGTTGTCGAGCACTACGTCGGCCAGCTCACGCTTTTTTGCGGCGGGCATTTGGGCCGCGTCGCGGGCCAGGGCCGCCTCGCGGCTGAGATTGTCTCGGGCCAGCACACGCTCTAGGCGAACTTCGAGCGGCGCATCGACCAGCAGCACCACGTCAAACAGGTGATGGCTACCACCCTCGAACAGCAGTGGCACGTCTTGAAAGATGGTGCCTGCGCCTGCTGCGACGGCGGCTTGTTCCAGCGCGGCCATTCTTGCCCTGACACGGGGATGAACGATGGCGTTGAGTTTGGCAAGTTCTTCAGGATGGCCGAACACCCGGGCCGAGAGGGCAGGGCGGTCAAGTTCTGCGCCCACCACCACGCCCGCAAACGCAGCTTCAATGTCGCGGAGGGTCTGCGGCTCACGGGTCACCAAGCGGGCCTGCTCGTCGGCGTCCAGTACCGTGAAGCCGCGCTGACGCAGCAAGCGGGTCAGGGTACTTTTGCCCGCGCCGATAGAGCCAGTCAAACCGATGCGCCGAGGGGAAGGGGACATCCCTTGAGTGTAGCGGCAAAGCTCAGCGGTAAGTGCTCAAGTCACTTAAAGCGTCGTCGCACAGCAGCGTGAGCGTCAGCGTGAGCAGTAAAAGAGGCACCCACCAATTGACCGACGAGGTGGCCAGCAGGCCCGCACCAGTCAGCCACATCGCCGCCAAGCGGGGCCACTGACGCGGTTGCCGGGCCAGCCAAGTACTTTGCAGCAGGGCCGCGCTCAGCACCGCCGCACCCCAGAGGTGTACCGGCTGCGTCTCAGCGCTGATCAGGCCCAGCCAGCAGAGGATCATGCCGAGAAGGCCACTGAGCAGCAGCAGCAGCAGCGGCGCACCGAACGCAGGCCAAAGTGCGCCGCGCCGGAGCTTGGACGGATCTTGGTGACGCTGAGCCAGTTGGCGCAGGCGGGCCTGCATCAGCGCTGAGAGCCATTCCAAAGCGCCGAACAAAAGCAGCGGCAACACCAGCACGCCGCTGCCCACCCGCCACGCCAGCGCCACGAAAGCCAGCGCACAGGCCCAGCCGTAGCCGATCAGCGGCCAAGCGCTGAGGCCAGAGAACTGATTTTGCAACTCGGCCCAGCGGGCACCCAGCGGCAAAGGTAGCGCTGCGGCCTGCACGGGAGCCCCGCCTGCTTGGTCAGCTGGCCTGCCGCCCCACTGCGCTGAATCCCTCTGTACCAAACTCTGCTGCGCTGAACCTTGCTGCACCAAACTCGGTTGAGTGACCCACAGCGCCGCCCCCACTGCCGCGCCCACTAGGGCCAGCAGGAGGGCCACTCCCCAGTCCATACTCCCCCCACCGAACGCGGACGAAGACAGTAACGAGGCCAGCACCCAAACCGCGCCGAACACCGCGACCACCAGCGGCCAACGCGCCAGCGCCAGCAGCACGCCTGCCGAAATGAGCGCCGCGCTGTAACCGCCGCCCAGCAGCGCTCCCAACACGGCGCTGGACAGCGCGGGCGTCTCCGGCGAGGCTCGGCCCAACAGCAGCGCTGCCAGCGCCCCCAAAATGCCACCCGCCAGAGTTCCCCACAGCAAGCGGGGACGCAGCTGCTGGGGAGCGAGCTGCGAGACTTGCCGCAGCCACGAGAGCCGCAGGCCGGTGCCCCAAGCCGCCACCCCTGCGGCGGCCAAAGCGCTCAGCGCTTCTCGCAGACCCAAAAGGTGAGCGCTGCCCAGCGCCGCGCCGCCGATGAGCAGCAGCAGCGGCCCGCGCCACAGCCAGCGGCGAGACGGCAGCAAAAGAGCGATTAAACTCACCGCTCGGCGCGGGCCAATTTTGAGGGCGTACAACTGCTCGGCGGTGTCGAACAGCCCGCCGAGGTTGTAGCGTCCGCGCAAAATTTCGTCGCTGTAACCTTCCTCTTCCAAAATGGCCGCCAGTTCCTCGGGATCGGCGGCTTGGCGGCGCTCAAGGCGAAGCTGCTTTGCCAGCGCCCGAAGCAAGTCGTTGGGCAGCGGCTGGTCAAGATGCAGCGGCTCAGCTTCCTGGGGTGGTTCGGGCAGCGGCGAGGTTTCCAAAGTATCGGGCCCGCGCCGGTTGAACAAGTTCACTGATTTTCTCCAAAGTCAAAATCGCCGAGTTCAAGCTCATGTGGAAAACCGAGATCGAGTTTCGTCTCCGCCCAGGGCTTGTGGCCCCAATCGGTTTCGGCGGCGCTGCCAAAGATCTGTTCGCACAGCTCCCGCTGCAAGTCCAGCCAGCCGTCGGAGGAAAAGAGCACTGAGCGGGCGCGGGCCGATTCCCCCAAAGTGCGCCGCAGCGGAGCGTTTTCCAGCAGCCGCAAAATGTGCGACGACAGCGCCAGCAAGTCCTGCGCCGCGCACAGCACCCCAGCTTCGCACACCACTTCTGCCGAGCTTTCCTCACGCGGAGCGATGATGGCCCGGCCCAGCGTCATGGCTTCCAAGAGCGCTGAAGGCACTTCATAAGCCGAGCCCGTCACCACCACCACTTGTCCGGCGCGGTAGACCTCGGCCCGATCGTTGGGCAGCGCTTCCAGCGTGACGCAGCGCTCAAGGCGCAAGCTGGTAATCAACTCCCCAACCCAGGCCCGGTAAGCGGGAAAGCCCGCCACCGGCTGACCAAACAACTTCAGGCGGGCGTCCAGCCGCTGACGGCGCACCAAGTCAAAGGCCCTCAGCAGCGTTTCAAGCTGCTCTTCGGGCCGCCACTCGCCGCACCACACCACCGCCGCTTGTTCCGGCTCAGGGCTGATAGGCTGGTCTGCCCAAGCCGTGCGGGTCAGTTGCAAGCCACCGCTCCTGAGCAGTGTGCGGGCCGGAGGCGCACCCAGATGCTCTTGCCAGCGCCTCACCCGCGCCGAACCGGCCACCACCTTACTGGCCTGCCGGTACACCGCCCGCGAAAGCAAGCGCTCAAAGCGCAGTTGCATGATTTTTTGGCCCAGCGGCACGCGGCGGCGGCGAAATTCGAGGTAGTGCTGGCGCAAAGTGGCCTGCGGCTCCAGCAAGATAAACGGCGTGCCGCGCCGCCACAGGCCGTGCAGCGCCGCCAAACCTGCCGCGCCGCTGCCCTGCGCCTGCGCCAACTCGGCGGCGGGCGGCAAATACGCTAAGGGACGCAGCGCTCCGCAGAGCCACTCGGCGAGGGCCAAGGCGTCGGTAATGCTGGGCACCGGCAAGCGCGGGCGCAAATTGGGGCGGGCCACCTGCTGCCAGGCCCACAAAATTTGCCGCGCCGCTTGGCCGCTCAGCAATATGGCCGTCAGTGAACCTGAACCGGCCAGCTCACTCAGAGCCTGCAAACTCTCGGTGAAGGCGGTGGCGTCCGGCACACACAGACCCGTGACCAAACTGGCCAAGGCGTCTTCGACTTCACTTTTTTCGGCGGCTGAAAAAGTGGGGTGCTGCGGTTCCGGCGCAAAAAGTGACCAGACTTGAGCTTCGGCTGCGTGTGGCAACGGCTGATTGGAAAGCGCAGGCAGGGGCGCAACCATGTGGCCCGGGGCGGTGCGGGCCAGCAGCCGCACTTGAAAATGCATCTCCGGCATTCCTGTCAACAGCTGACGAAGCCAGCCGCCTTCATCGGTGAGCGCGGCGGCCTCCTCGGTGTAGAGGGTGATGACGCGGCGCTGCGCCCCGAGGAGCGGCGCAGGCTCGGCCTGAAAAGCGAGTGGCGCTCGGCTCAGCGGCATGACGCCGCCAGAATCCAAGATCTTATACAAAAGTTTACCCGCGCCACAGCGCTATCTTTTCATGTCTCCCCAAATTCTAAAAGCCAGTTTCTACACATAATTTGCCTGGGAAGCCGCTGGGCATCCGCCTTTGAGTGCAGACGCCTTCGCCTCTTCTTTAGGGATCGCGGTGGAAGCGGCGGCGGTAGCGCCCGCGCAGACTTTGGAGACGCTCGGCCACTGCCAGCGCCCCCGGGTCATAAATGATGCGGCCGCCCCGCGACGCCGCGCCGATGACGAGTCCGGCTGACACCAACACCAGATTTTTGATGATGTACTGGCCTTCGAGGGTGGGCACCAGGGGAAAGACATTGAACGTCTCGCGCTGAAAAAACAGCAGCGGCAAAAAAGTTCCGGCCATCTGCGCCAGCAGCAGCAGTAAGGTGAGGCGCAAAAATCGCCCGGTCAGCAGACCAAGCCCAATGACGCACTCCCACGTCGCCAGCAGCGGCAAACTCACCGCAGGCGGCATCAGGCCAAAGGTCAGCACCGAGATAGTATGGGTAGCCAAGTCCTGCGCCACGCTGATACCCGGGAAGAACTTGAGCACGCCGAACCAGAAAAACACCAACCCCAGTGAAATTCTCAGCAGCATGATGCCGTACAGCGCCCACCAATGAATTATGCGCTCTTCCAATGCATTGATCTTCCAAGTCAAGCTGTTTCCTGCCGGGGCAGGTAAAGCTTTGGCAGCTTCTATGTCGGCGGCTTCTAGGTTGAGATGGAGCGAACCTTCGATTTTTTCTAGGCTTTTTACAGATGGTTTCACGTTACTCTCCAAGAGCACAGGGGAGTTCAAATTCGTCTGGGCTTGCAGTAAAAAGACATAAGCGCCTTCTCAGCATTTAGATGTGCTGATGCTGCGCTGAGCCGAGGCATGCACTGTGCTAGCCTGACGCCGATGCCGATTTACGTCGTTGACAAACCGCTGGGCCTGACCTCGCACGATGTGGTGGGGCGGGCGCGGCGCATCCTGAAAACCAAGCAGGTCGGGCACACCGGCACGCTCGACCCGCTGGCCACCGGCGTGCTGGTGCTGTGCGTGGGCGGCAGCACCAAGCTGGTGCAGTTCATGGAGCGCGACAGCAAGGATTATCTGGCCTTTATCAGTTTGGGCGCGGCCACCCCGACGCTGGACGCCGAGGGGCCAGTCACCGAAACGGCTTTCGTGCCCGAACTGAACACCCACGCCGTCGAAGCGGTCTTACAGCGCTTCACCGGCCCGCAGCAGCAGATTCCGCCGCAGTACAGCGCCCTGCAAGTCGGTGGCGTGCGGGCTTACGCGGTGGCCCGGGCTGGAGGGCAACTCGATTTGCCCGCCCGCAGCGTGACGCTGCACGAACTCAAGTTGCTCGGCATTTACGGCAGCCTCAGCGCCGCGCCGCGCACCTTTTGCCCCGCGCCGGATGGACGTTGGAACGCCAGCCCAGCGGGGATCACGGTTCATTTGCCGCCGCCACTGGGCGACTTTCCCACGCTGCTGGTCTGGGCGCGGGTCGGCAGCGGCACGTACCTGCGCTCGCTGGCCCGCGATGTGGGCGCAGCGCTGGGCGTTCCGGCGCACCTGTCGGGCCTGATCCGCACTAGGGCAGGAAGGTTTGAGCTGTCTCAGGCCGCGCCACTTGAGCAGCTCGGTGAGGCGACGGGGCTGCCCGATCTCAGCGCCATCGACTTGCCGATTCTGGAAGCCACGCCCGAGATGGCCCTGCACCTGCGCCAAGGCAAGCGCCCCACCGACGCACGGGTGGGGCGATTCATGGTGCTGCTCAGCGGCGCACTGGTGGCGGTCGTGGACGGCGACGGGCAACACCTGAAAGTGGTGCGGGCCTGGAGCGAAGAAGCGGGAGAGGGCGGAACGTAAAGCACTGAAAAAAAGCGCAGGCTTCCCGCTCTCTGCCTGTACCTTGGGTAATGTCCGCTTTTTCTGTGAACGTTCAGCTCAAAGCACCTGCGCCAAAATAGGCGTGGTCGTCGGCTGAGCGCTGCCGGAAGGGGGCTCCACGCTGACCGCGAACGTCACTTTGCCGCTCAGCGGCGCGGTCAGGAAGCTGCGGCCATTGAAGACACCCAGCGACTCGGGGGCCGCGCCCAAAACTTGCCACGCTTGGTAAGCCTTGCCCGCCGGAGCGCCCTTGGCCAGCAGCACAAAGGCGCGGCCATCTTGGAGCCTGACGGCTGTACCCAGCTTCTGCCCGTCTTTGGTGTTCAGTTGGGTGGTCACGGCCCCGGCTTGGGTCTGGTAATTGGCGAGTTGCTGTTCGGGTGAGGAGCTGAGGTGCGGCAGCAGCAGCACGGCGGCCACAGCGGCGGCCAGCCCCAACGCGAGCAGCGGGCCGAGGTAAGCGGGGCGCGGTCTGGTGACAAGCGGTTTGGTGACAGGCGGCTCAGAGAGCGGCGGCTGGGGCATCGGCAGGTTGGCAGAGCTGCTGGCGGGCTGCGGGTGTTGCTGCTGCGGTGCGTGTTGCTGAGCCTCAGCCTGCACCCGCTTGAGCAGCCGCTCAGCGCTGCCCGCAGGCACGGGAGCCGGGTCAGCCAACGCTGAAAGCGTATCTTGAAAGGCCCGCAACTCGCTTTGCCAGCGCGGTTCAGAGGTCAGTCGACGCTCGACTTGGGCCGCGTCGCCTGCGTCAAGCAAGCCGAAGACATACAAGCTGAGCATCTCTTCAAATTCGCTCTCCGACTCTGATGGTTCTAATTGTACGTTATTCGGCATCTTGCTGACCTCCTTTGGCTGGATTGATAGACGGAACGCTCGGGGAAAGGGGCGGTGCGGAGGCGGGTGAGGCCACCGGCGTTTCCAAAAAGACCCGCATTTGCGCCAGAGCGCGGCGCAAGTAGGTTTTGATGCTGCCCAGCGGTAGACCGGTGCGCTCATTGAGTTCGCTGTGCGAAAAGCCCTGATAAAACGCCAAAATCACTAGCGTTTTTTCTGGTTCACCGAGGATGTCCACCGCCCGCTGAGCGATGACTTGCTCAATGCGGTCTGGCGAGGCCGTCGGCGCGTCCCACTCTTCGAGGTCTAGACCCGTTTCAGGCCGGTCTCGGAGCGCTTGGAGCATTCGGTTGTGAGCAATCGTGACCAGCCACGTCTTGACGCTGGCCCGGCCAGGATCAAAGCGGCCTGCGGCCTTCCAAGCATTGAAGAAAGCGTCTTGTACACAGGTTTCCACGTCGTCTTGCTGACGCAGCATCCGGCGGCCCAGGCCGTAAAGATACGGAGCGTAGCGCCCGTACAGCGCCGTCAAGGCCGCTTCGTCGCCGCCAGCCATTCGGTTCATCAGCACTTCGTCAGTGTCTTCCACGCACTTTCAGCGTATCACCTTGCTTCCTCTGTGCGCCTCAGCCGCTCGCTCCTGCTGGAGCGGGACTTTAAAATCCACCGGATCAGGCGGCACGACTTCCACTTCCAGGGGTCTGACCCGCCGAACTGGCCGAGCAGATCTGCTTTTTTGCCACCACATTAACGACAATCCCAGCACCGCAGCACCTCCAATAACAAGCTCCAGCATCCGCTTTGTCCTTATGACGAGTTGACCGGTGGAGTCCAATAGGTCAGTGAAAAGTGAAAGAGCGGGGGCCACCTCAAAAGAGGTGACTCCGCCCTTGCTTGAGCGCCCAAGGGGGTGAGCGGCTCATTATGTTTTAAGCGGGAGACGCGGGTTTGGATGTGGCGGGGCGTGAGCTGAGCTGGGGGGAGAGGAATACGGGGCCGCCGCAGCGTTCACCAACGGCAGTCAGTCGTCGGCTCTATTTGGCCAGCCACCTTGTCTCTACGCTGTATCCACCCCGAACTCGCCGACTTTTTCAATCAGAGCGGCTTGAAACTGGCGAGCAAAGTTCACCGTCAAAACGGCGCAATCAACAATCCCGACTCTTTAAAGTCCCAGCTTAAGCGCCCTTATTCAAGCCCCATTTCAAGACACCCAGAGCTGCAAAATTCCCGCCCCCACACAAGCAAAGTCTAGGATTTTGCGCTATACTGAACAGGTTGCCCAGCCGCTTTCCTATTCTGCTCACAGCATAATTTGTGGTAAACTTCGCTGACGGCTCATCTCACCCGTACGGACAGCTAGCAAAGCTCTTCCTGCGCGGCCCCAACTGGAGTATGCATGACTGGAATTCTACCTGTTGACATCACCACCGAAGTCAAGACCAATTTTATCAATTACGCCATGAACGTTATCGTTGACCGTGCCCTACCGGACGTGCGCGACGGCATGAAGCCGGTGCAGCGCCGGATCATGTACGCCATGTTGCAAGAAGGGCTGCTGAGCAACCACAAGCACGCCAAATCGGCGGCAGTGGTCGGCGAAGTGATGAAGAAGTACCACCCGCACGGCGACAGCTCTATCTATGACGCGATGGTGCGCCTAGGGCAGTGGTGGAACATGCGCTACACCTTGGTTGACCCGCAGGGCAACTTCGGCAGCATGGACGGCGACGCGGCGGCGGCCATGCGTTACACCGAAGCCCGCATGACCAAGCTGGCCGAGGAAGTGCTGGCCGACTTGGAAAAAGAAACCGTGATTTCCAAGCCCAATTACGACGAGACCACCGAAGAACCCAGCGTGCTGCCCGCCGCCTTTCCGAATCTGCTGGTCAACGGCGCGTCGGGCATCGCCGTGGGCATGGCCACCAACATCCCGCCGCACAACCTGACCGAGATCATCAACGGGCTGCTGGCGATTACCGAAAAGCCCGGCGACACCGCGCAGGAAAAAGCCGCGCTGATGACGCTCGACGAAATGATGACGCACGTCACCGGCCCCGACTTTCCCACCGGAGGCCGCCTTTCCAAGAGTGGGATTCGGGAAGCGTATTTGACCGGACACTCCGGCCTGAAGGTGCGCGGCAAGGCCCGCATCGAAGAGAAGAATGGACGGCACCAAATCATCATTTCCGAGATTCCTTATCAGGTCAACAAAACCAACTTGATTCAGACCATCTCGGCCATGTACAAAGCCGGCAAGATTCCTGATATCTCGGCTCTGCGCGACGAATCAGACCGCAAAGACCCCGTCCGCATCGTGGTCGAACTCAAACGCAGCGCCATGCCGACGTTGGTGCTCAATCAGCTTTATAAATACACCCAACTGCAAACCACTTTCACGGTAATGAACCTCAGCATCGTGGACGGCCAGCCGCGCGTGTTGCCGCTGATCGACACCATGATGTACTTCCTGGCCCACCGCGCCGACGTGGTAACGCGCCGCACCGTCTACGAACTCAAGCAGGCCAAAGCGCGGGCGCACGTCCTGAACGGGCTGCTCAAAGCGCTGGATCACATCGACGAAGTGATCGCCCTGATTCGCCGCAGCAACACCGGCAGCGAGGCCAAAGACGGTTTGATGCTGCGCTTCGCCTTAGACGACATTCAGGCGCAGGCGATTTTGGATATGCGCCTCCAACGCCTGACCGGCCTAGAACGTGAGCGCTTGCAAGGCGAGTACAACGAACTGATGACCATCGTGACCCGCTTGGAGAGCATCCTGGGCGACAAAAAGCTGCTGTGGCGTGAGATTCGCAAAGAACTGCGCGAGTTGCGCGAGAAGTACGGCGACGAGCGGCGCACCGTGGTCACTGAAGACGAAGAGGACATCAACCGCGAAGATTTGATCGCCGTGGAAGATATGGTCATCACCATGACTCGGGCAGGCTATCTCAAGCGCACCAATCTGGACGCTTACCGCGAGCAAAAACGCGGCGGGCGTGGCTCGTCGGGCGGCAAACTGCGCGAGGAAGACATCAACACCCGCGTCTTTGTCGGCAGCACCCACGATTACCTGCTGTTCTTCACCGATAAAGGCCGCGTCTTCCACGAAAAGATTTACGATCTGCCGGAAGCTGGGCGCGACGCCAAGGGTTCGCACATCCGTAATTTGCTGCCGGGCCTGCGCGAAGAAGAAAACATCGCCTCGGTGCTGAGCGTGGGCGGTTTTGACGAAGCGGGCTGCTTTGTCTTTGCCACCAAGAACGGCATCATCAAAAAGACCCTGATTACCGAGTATTCCAACATCTCCTCGGCGGGATTGATCGCCATCAACTTGCAAGACAACGACGAGCTGATCGGCGTCGGCATCGTCCAAGACGGCGACCATGTGGTGCTGGCCACCAAGAACGGCAAGGCCATGCGCTTTGACTCTGCCGAAGTACGCGACACCGGACGCGCCACCCAGGGCGTCATCGGCATCCGCCTGCGCGAGGGCGAAAGCGACCGAGTGGTCAGCATGACGCTGGTACCGGGAGGCGACGAGAACAGTGAACTGTTGGCCGTCTCGGAATACGGTCTGGGCAAGCGCACCCCTGTTGGCGATTACCCCAGCAAAGGGCGCGGCGGTTTGGGCGTGATTACTTTGGACGTGACCGACAAGACCGGCAGCTTGGTGACGCTGACCCGCGTGGGCGGCAACGAGGAACTGATGGTGCTGACCGAGAAAGGCACCGTGATCCGCACCCGCGTGGACGACATCCGCGTGACGGGCCGGAATGCGCAGGGCGTCAAGGTCATCAATATTCAGGATAAAGACCGCGTCATCAGCGCCTTCTCGGTGCGCCGCGAGGATGAGTTGTAAGCGTCGTAAAGTCTACAGATTGGGCAAAGGTTGCGAGTGGCCTTTGCTCTTTTTCATGGGTGCATCGGCCACTTATTCTCCGACTCATCAAGAACACATCATCTGTGGTTTTGCTCACGTTCCGCTTTAGAAATTGCTCATCAAACTTGAGCGCCCAGCGCTGCTTTTCCTGAGCACTAATGGATCAGAAGGCATGGAACGTGAGGCATGTCAGATTTCTTACGTTTGTGATCTAAACATTGATTAAAGAAACAAAACTGTTTACAAAATTGTGACTTAAGTGTAGACTGTGTTCATCGCCAGGATTGACTTGGCTCCGCAACCACTCAGCCTCAGGAGGCACAAACATGCTCCTCGAAAAAACTTTTGTTGACACCATCACCTATCGCCCCGGCGTCGTGATCCTCTACCCCGGCAAGTCCGAAATGCTTTACCGCGTGGCCAGCGGCCTCGTCCGAATCCACACCATGGACGATGACGGCAATGGCCTGACCCTGCGCTACGTCAAGCCTGGCCAGTATTTTGGTGAAGAAGCCCTGGCCGGTTCAGACCGCCAGTACTTCGCTGAAGCTGTGACCGACAGCACCGTGGACGTGATCAATCCCGCGCTGATGAGCAACGAGGACAATCTGGAAGT
This sequence comes from Deinococcus detaillensis, assembly GCF_007280555.1. Taxonomy (NCBI): domain Bacteria; kingdom Thermotogati; phylum Deinococcota; class Deinococci; order Deinococcales; family Deinococcaceae; genus Deinococcus; species Deinococcus detaillensis. Next base: position 39,470 of record NZ_VKDB01000004.1, read on the forward strand.
CACCACCCACCTCGTCCGCACGCTCGAACGCGCTTACGAAAGCATTTACCGCCTCGTGGGCAAGCGCCTGCGGGCACGCATCGCCGGCGAACTCTTGGAACTCAAGGACACGGCACTGGCCAGCCAACTCGATAGCGGCGAAACCATGATCTACGCCACCCATGACGAACTGGCCGCCGCAGTCGGCAGCGTGCGCGAAACCGTCACCAAAGTGGTCGGCGAACTCAGCCGCGACGGCGTGATCAGCGCGGGCTACGGCAAAATCACCCTGCGTGACGAAAAAGCGCTGGCCCGCATCTCCGCCGAGTAATCGACAAGCCGTAAAAATCAGTAAGAAAACCGCCTCCGAATGTGGGGCGGTTTTTTTGTGGTTGGTAAACGGGGACGAAATTGGTTTTCAGATCTTGAAACAAGCCACCATTCCCCTCCCCACTCTGCGCCATCCTGAAGCGTGTCTCGCCGTCTACCCCACCCGGATTGGCCGCCGCCCACCGACGCGCCGCGCTGCGGCCTATGCCAGCGGCAGACCCCCAGCCTGACCGAGCACCACCTGATTCCCAAATCCCAGGGACGGCGGCGCGGCGTCAAAATCCACGCCCTGCCCACTGCGATGCTGTGTGGAGCTTGCCACAAGTTCCTGCACAAGACCTTCAGCAACGCCGAGTTGGCTGGAGAACTCGACTCAGTGGACGCGCTGCTGGAGCAGGAGAGTGTGCAGAGGTTCGTGGCTTGGCTGAGCAAGCAGCCCGCGACGAAGGGAGTGAAGGTGAGATAGCGCTTAAGCGTCGACTCCCACCGCTTCGCTGATGTGCGTCAAGCCGTCGCGGCGCAGCAGCCCTAGCAGCCCGGTATTGAGGCGGCTGGGCAGCGCTGGCCCTTCGTAGATCAGGGCGGTGTAGACCTCCACCAAGCTGGCTCCGGCACGAATTTTGGCGTAAGCATCCTCAGCCGTGAACACGCCGCCCACGCCGACAATTGGCAGAGTTCCACCCGTTTGTCGGTAAGCCTGCTTGACCAGTTCGGTACTGCGCCGGGTCAGCGGTTTGCCGCTCAGGCCACCGATTTCGCTTTTGCTGGAATGGCTCAGTCCCTCACGGCTCAGGGTGGTGTTGGAGAGGATCAGGCCTGAGGCTCCCGCCCGCTCTACGGCGTCCACGCTGGCTTCAAAGTCGCGCTCATCCAAATCGGGGGACAGCTTGACCAAAATGGGCAACTTGGGTTTTAAGGTCTTGAGGCGCTGCTCCTCGGCCATGTCCAGCACCGCCGACACCAAAGTGTGAAGCTCGCCCGCATGTTGCAGCGCCCGTAGGCCCGGCGTGTTGGGGCTGCTGACATTGATGACGAAGCCGTCGGCCACACCGTAAAGGGCACGCACAGCGGCGCGGTAATCGTCCGCCGCCTGTTCGTTGAGCGTGTCTTTATTCTTGCCGATATTGGCCCAAATCGGCACGGCGTGGCGGCCTCGCAGGCGGCGCTCCAGCGTCTCCAGGCCAAGATTGTTAAAGCCCATCCGGTTGATCAGCGCTTCATCGCTCGGCAAACGGAACAAACGTGGCTGCTCGTTGCCCATCTGAGGACGCGGGGTCACGGTTCCAACTTCCAAGAAGCCAAAGCCCAGATTGGAAAACAAGCCCACTGCCTCAGCGTTTTTGTCTAGCCCCGCCGCCAATCCGATGGGCGAAGCGAAGGAGAGGCCCCACAGGTTTTGGCTCAGCTGGCCCGCAACAGGGCGCGTAAGTGCGCCGAGCAGCGCTGGCAAGGCCGGAACATGCCCCGCGACCGCGCAGGCGGTCATGGTCAGGTGGTGGGCTTGTTCGGCGTCTAATTGAAAAAGAAGCGGTTTGAGGCGAGCGTACATACCGAGCAGGATAACGCGGCTCGGCTGCCTACTTTGCCCTTCAGTTCCCTACAGGTGTGGCGGCAAGGCCCCGAACTGCACCAGTTGCCCGTGCTGGGCCTGCACTTCTTCGGCCATCAAATCGGCCAAGCTGGCATTGCCCAGAACGCCGCGAATGGCGTTGTCGACCCGCCGCCACAGCCCCTCAGTGGAGCAGCCGCCGGTGCGGTCACACGAATGCTCGTCTTCCACGCAGGCCACCGGCGCGATGCTGCCCTCCATCGCCACCACCACGTCCCAAGCGCTGATCTGCTGCGGCGGGCGCGACAGGATGTACCCGCCGTGAGCGCCGCGCACGCTGCGAATAAAGCCGGCGCGGCGCAAGTTGGCGGCGATTTGCTCGAGGTAATGCTGGCTGATGCCCTGACGGTCCGAGACATCTTTGAGCGGCACCGCTGCGCCAGGACGCTGGCCGATGTCGATGAGTGCGCGGAGGCCGTACTGAGCTTTGGTCGAAACCCACATGCAGCCATTCTACTCCCAAAACCCGTACAGGTAATGTGGGATTAGAAGAGGGAGCAGGCGTAGAAAAACGAAACCGAAAATTACTTCTTAGGCGTCCACTTTTTGCGCCCTGTTTCAGGCTGGGTGACGGCGTCGGGCTGGGCCAAATTTTCGGCGGCTTTAGCTTGAACGGGTTCAATGTTCACCGTCTGCGTTGGCGCTGATGTGGCCTCCACTTTGGCTTTTGGCTGCCACTTGGGGCGCTCAGCGGGGGCGGCCTCCGGGCTGAGCTGCACAGGTTCCGCTTGAGCGGCTGGCGTAGGAGCAACTTTAAGTTCGCTGACCTCGGGCGCGGGCGCTTTGGCAGTAGCGGGCTTCCATTTGGGGCGCTCTGCATTTTGGGCAGGGGCTTCAACTGGGGGAGTTGTTTCCGCTTGGAGAGCCATTTCAATTTGAGCAGGCTCAACCTCTGTTGCAACTGCCTCGACTTTGGGTTTATTGGCTTGCCATTTGGGGCGCTCGGTGGGAGTGGGCACTGGTGATCTCCCCGCCTCTCCCCCAGTTTGAGCAGGCTCGACTTTGGCCTGAGCGGGTTTCCATTTGGGACGCTCGGCAGCGGATGAAGTTGGTTCTGTTTCAGCCACAGGCGCGGCGCTTACGTCATCTTGTGAAGCCTCGCCCCACTTTTTGCGGACGGGAGCCGCTTCAGTACTGAGCGCGGCGGGTTCACTGGGCGGCAGCTCAACGCTGATGTCGTCTTGCTGGCCCCACTTTTTGCGGGTCGGCGCAGGCTCGGCCCTGCTCACCGGCTCAGCTTCAACCGGCGCGACTTCAGCGCTCACGTCGTCTTTTTGGCTCCATTTCTTGCGGGTAGGTGCGGGCTGGGCGGGTTCTTCCGGCTGCTCGTTAATCACTTCGGAGGCCGTCTCCCCCACCACCGCTTCCGGCGCGTCGGCACTGATCTCGCCGTGTCCTTCAGCGACGGGAAGCTCGGCAATCGGCACGGCCACTGGCTCAGCGGCGGGGGCAGGCGCGACTTCTTGCCACTCGCCCGCCGCCCGCTGCACGCTTTCCAGCAGGAGTTCGGCCACGTCCTTGATTACGATGTCGTCGCGGCCCTGCTTGGTGGGAGTGCTCGCCAGCATGGATTTGCAAAAGGGACAGCCCACCGCCAGCACTTTGCCTTCCTTGGCGGCGGCAGTTGCACAGTCCAAGCGGTTCTGAATTTCCTCGAAGCGGTTGTCGGAGATGCGCTGCTCGCCTGCTTCCTCTTCCTTCCAAAACTGCGCTCCGCCCGCGCCGCAGCAGAACGAATTCTCACGGCTGCGCTCCAGCTCCAAAAGTTCGATGCCCATGCTCTGAATGACGTGGCGCGGCGCGTCGTAGACCCCGTTGTGGCGGCCTAGATAACAGGGATCGTGGTACGTCACCGAAGCAGAGAGCGGCGCGGTTTGGAGCTGCCCGCCCGCCACCAATGTTTCTAAATACTCGGTGTGGTGCATGGTCTGGTAATGTCCGCCGAGCTGCGGGTATTCGTTGCCGATGATGTTCATGCAGTGCGGGCAGGTCGCCACGATCAGCTTGGGCCGCACCTGATTGAGCGTCTGAATATTTTCCTCGGCCAGCGTCTGATACAGAAACTCGTTTCCGGCGCGGCGGGCGCTGTCGCCGGTACAGGCTTCTTTTTTGCCCAGCACCGAGTAATTCACCCCGGCTTTGTCGAGGAGTTGCACAAAGCTGCGGGCCACTTTCTGAGCGCCTGGATCGTAGCTGGCCGCGCAGCCCACCCAGTAGATGATGTCGGGTTCGGGGTTTTCGTCGATGGTCGGCACTTTCAGGCCGTCGGCCCACTCGAAGCGCTTGTCCCGCGACAGACCCCAGGGGTTTTGCGCCCGCTCCATGCCCCGGAAGGCACTTTGAAGCTGCGGCGGGAACTCGCCCGCGACCATCACTTGATGGCGGCGAATATCGATGATGTCGAGCATCTGTTCGTCCTGAACCGGGCAAACTTGCATACAAGCGCCGCAAGTGGTGCAGGCCCAGACCGCCTCTTCACTGATGGCAAACTCAAGCATCGGCAGCTCAGTCAGGCCGCCCTGCTCAAAGCTGGCGGTTTTAATCGTGAAGGGACTGGGATGCGAAGCAATTTCATTGAGCTGCATCCGTTTGTTGATTTCCAGTGCCGCCGGACTCAGCGCCTTGCCTGTGGCATTGGCCGGACAAACATCCTGACAGCGGTTGCACTGAATACAGGCGTAAGCATCTAACAAACGCGGCCATTCCAAGTCTTCTAACTTTTCTACGCCGATTTTGGGATCTTCACTTTCCATCGCCGCTTCTAAACCTTTCATCGGCGGCAAAGTGCCGGAGTTGGCAGTGCGCTTGAAAGCGTAGTTGAGCGGAGCCATGAAGATGTGAATATGCTTGGTGTAGGGAAAGTAGGCCAAAAAGGCCAACACTGAGCCGAGCGCTCCCCAGTAGCCGAAGACCCGCCAGTTGTAGAGCGCCGAATCAGAAGCGCCGCCGAACAGTGTGCTGCCAACCAAGCTTGAAAACGGCTGCCAAACGTCACCGCCTTCCAGTTCTAATTTAGCACCCTGACCCAGAATACGGCTGCCGACGTGAAAACAAATAAAAGCACTGACAATTAAAGAATCGCGCAGAATATAATTGTTTTTGACCAATGGATGAAGCAGGCTTTTACCATTAAACCGGAAGTCGCGCTTGGAAGGCAAGAAAAGACGGCGCACCACCAAGCCGACGACGCCCAGTAGAACAAGGAAGCTCAGAATATCCGCCAGCGAATTGTAAACTTTGCCCCAGACATGGTTGGACGTAATCACAAAATGGAAATAGCCTTCCAGACCGTCCACCAGATTGACCAGCAGGTAATAAGCGAAGCCGTAGAAAATAAAAGCGTGAAAGATACTGATGGTGCTGCGGCGGCGAAAGGTGCGCTCCTGGGTCAGTGCCACCACCAGCGCCGAGACGATTCGCCCGCCCAGCACGTCAAAGCGCGTTTCGGAAGCGGGAGCGCCGCGCCGAATTCGCAGATAAAGTCGGTAAAAGCCCCAAGCGCCGAGACCCCCAAAGACGAGCGCGAACACAAAAAACAAAATCTTAGAACTGAGCGGCAGCACGGGTAAACCTCCGAGGCAAACGGGAACGGGAAGGAGAGTGAAGTCAATTTGAACTGAGTTAAAGTATAGCGGCTAGAGGGTTTGGACTTTTGAGTGTTGGCACGGTGTTTGGACGTTGCCACCGTGAACGAAATGAAGCGGCCCGTCATGGAGCAGGCGGCGGCGCAAGGACGCCCAACTCTAAAGCACTTTTCTGACCCCGCCTTATGACTTGCGGCCTCACTGCCCTTTTGCCGCAACCCGCAGGCGCTAAGCTCGTACCTGACTTTGTGGCCCGCGACAGTGAGCCGCGCACCGGAGGAACTTCTTTGTCCCTGACCCCTGTTGAATTGCAACGCTACTTATCGGCCATCGTCGAGCAAAATCTGCCGCTGTCCACCATGATCTGGGGGCCGCCCGGCGTGGGCAAATCCAGCATCGTGGCGCAAATCGCCGCCGCCAACGACCTCGAATTCGTGGACGTGCGCTTATCGCAACTCGCGCCCACCGATCTGCGCGGCTTGCCGGTGGCCGAGCACGGCATCTCACGCTGGTATCCGCCGGAATTTTTACCGACCGGCGGACGCGGGATTCTCTTTTTGGACGAAGTCAACATGGCCCCGCCCACCATGCAGGGGATGGCCCAGCAACTCATTTTGGACAGGAAAGTGGGCAGCTACGAATTGCCGCCGCACTGGTTTGTCTGGGCGGCAGGCAACCGCAAAGAAGACCGCGCCAGCGTGTTTGATATGCCCGCGCCGCTGGCCAACCGCTTCCTGCATTTGACGGTTCGCAGCGACTTTGATTCGTGGCGCAGTTACGCGCTGGGCCGCGACCTCCACGAACAGATCATCGCCTTTTTGACTTTCCGGCCCGAACTGCTGCACCGCCTCGACCCCACCCAACCGGCTTGGCCCAGTCCCCGCGCCTGGGAAATGGCCTCGGCTTTGTGGCGCGGCAAGCTGGACGTCGCTCCAGCAGTGGGTGAAGCGGCGGGCGCAGAGTTCGTGGCCTTCGTGCGCCTCTACGAGCAGCTTCCCGACTTGGGCGACGTGCTCGACGGCGGCGGGCTGGGCCTGAGACTGCCGCCGGAACCGAGCGTGCGCTACGCGGCGGTGGTGGGATTGGCTGCACGCGCCAGGGACGCTACCCAGGCTTACAACGCCTTTCGCTGGCTGGCGGCGGGCGCGGGGCCGGAGTGGTTGCAACTTTACGTGGCGACCCTCGTGAGCAAATTTCAGGCGCAGGGCCACCTGGCCGACCTGGTGGAACTGATGCAGCGCGACCCCGAACTCGCCGATTTAGTGGGAAACGCGGCTGAACTGGCGGAAGCGTGAGTGGAGTCGCCTTCAGAGCAACTTCCCCACTCCCTCACCTGCCCCCTGCCCATGTCTGATCCCCAGTTCGAGCGCCTCGTCTCCGGCTCGCGGCTGAGGCTACGCGGCAAGAGCGCTTTTTTTGCCACTTTGCTGCTGCACGCCGACATCGTACCGAGCCGCGAGGTGCTGCTGGCCGGAACCGACGGCGAACGGGTCTATGTCAACCCCGAAAACGCCGCCACCCTCACGCCCGACAGCTTTGACGGTTTGCTGCTGCACGAAGTTCTTCACGCGGCCCTGTCTCACGTGCCGAGGCGCGGCCCCCGCGAAAAAAAGAAATGGAACCGCGCCGCCAACCTGATCGTCAACGGGATGGTGGCGCAGGCGGGCTTGCCCATCCCGCCGGACGCGCCGCGCGACGGCCACATGGAGCAGCTCAGCGTGGAGGAGGTTTATACCGCGCTGGGTGAAGGTGAGGGCGAAGACGGCGAGGGCAACAGCGGCAGCAGTGATGGGGACGACGATTTGATGGACGGCCCGCCCAGCGACGCCCCGCCCAAAGGCCAGCGTTCTGGCGACGACGCCAAGCGGCAATGGGGACAGGCGCTGGCTCAGGCCCGTAGCGTGGAAGCCATGCTCGGCAAAGGCGACGACCCACTGGGCCTGCACCGTGAGCTGCGCCGCCTGGAACCCGCCAGACTCGACTGGAAATCGCAACTCTGGCGTTTTCTGGCCCGCACCCCGGTGGATTTTGGCGGCTTTGATCGGCGCTTTATCGGACGCGGGATGTACCTGGAGGCGCTGGACGACGAAAGTTTGCGTGCCTTGATCGCAGTAGACACGTCCGGCAGCGTGGACGACGAGGCGGTGCGGGCGCTGATTGGCGAAGTGCAGGGCGTTCTGGGCGCGTATCCGCACGTTCAGGCCACGCTGTACTACGCCGACACCGAAGCCTACGGCCCTTACGAGCTGCGGGCAGGTGACGAGGTTCCCACGCCCCAGGGTGGCGGCGGCACCGACTTTAGGCCGGTCTTCAAGGCCGCCGAAACTGCCGAGCCGGACGTGATTATTTACCTGACCGACGGTTACGGCGACTTCCCGACAGCCGCCCCCCGCGTGCCGACCCTGTGGGTGGTGCCAGCGGGCGGCTTGGAGGATAACGGCTTTCCGTTCGGGGACGTGCTGAGGTTAGAAGACGGGCAATAATGTGGGGCTAAAAGCGAACAGCCGCAGTCATGAGACAAAGAGCCGGACATGAATGCTCTGAACCTCACAGAAATGGAGGACGGCACAGACAGAAAGGAACTGACCTGAAGCGCTTTATTCCACAAAACTCGGTAAGCTTTTCTTGAGATTGAACACCACCAACTGCAACTGATCGGGTAAATCACGGCCAAGTACCGGCAGCGATAGGCCGTAGCTCTCGGCCAGCCCCTGCACATCTTGAGAGGTAAGCAGCACGGGCAAGACAATATCCGTTCGCTGAAACGGCCAGTCCGTTAAGAGCCGCGTGATCACTTCTTCGGCACCTAAACGCTCAGCCGCTGGTTCAGCCAACGCCCAAAACGAGGCGAGATGCTGACTACCTTGCACGGCCACCATCAATTGCCCGCCCACCTTGAGAACGCGCCAAGCCTCTGCGAGTGCCCGCGCCGGATCCGTGACATGCAGCAACACGCGAATCAGCAGCGCCGCGTTGAACTGGGCGCTGGGGAAGGGCAAGTTTTCAGCGTGGCCGGCTATTTGCCCCGGTCTCGGTACAGGGTCGAGACTGATCAGCAGACCGCTGTGCCCACGCTGGCGCAAACGCTCAAGGAGTTGGCCCTCCCCCGCGCCGATATCCAGAATGGCGGCGGTGTTCGGAAGCGCAAAAGCGCCCAACAACGGGTCAAGCGGCCAAGCCAAGGCGGCCAGCCGCGAGAGCCGGGCGTCACGGCGGCTGAGCTCACTCACCGCTTTAGCTTAGGACGAGCAGCAAAAAAGAGCGCCGAAGCGCCCTCTCCTGTTACCTCATTGACCTCACACAGACCCAAATAGTGATGAACAAGCCCAAAATCTTACATGTCCATACGGGTTTTGAGGAAATTGGTCATCACTGCGCCGCGCTTGTAAAAGGGATTGTCCATAATGCGGATGTACAGCGGAATGGTGGTTTTGGGGCCGCCGATCACCGCTTCTTGCAGGGCGCGTCTCATGCGGGCGATGGCCTGATCGCGGCTCTCGTGCCAGACGATCAGCTTGCCAATCAGCGAATCGTAATGCGGCGGAATGCTGTAGCCCTCATACACGTGGCTGTCGACGCGCACGCCGGGGCCGCCAGGAAAATAGACTTCCTGAATTTTGCCCGCCGCTGGCCGGAAATCCTTGTCGGGGTCTTCGGCGTTGAGGCGGCACTCGATCGAGTGGCCGCGCAACACGATGTCCTCTTGCTGAAGGGGCAAGCCTTCCCCCGCAGCGATTTGAAGCTGCATTTTTACGAAATCGAGCCCCGAAATCATTTCCGAAACGCAGTGTTCGACCTGAATGCGGGTGTTCATTTCCATGAAGTAAAAGCCGCCGTCGCGGTCAACGATAAATTCCAGCGTCCCGGCTCCGGCGTAGTTGACATGCTTGGCCAGCCGCACGCCCGCGTCCAGAATTTCCTGGCGCAGCGAAGCGGGCAAGTTACTGGGCGCTTCTTCGATCAATTTTTGGTTGCGGCGCTGAATCGAGCAGTCGCGCTCGCCGATGTGGATGACGTGGCCCTGCCCGTCGCCCATCACCTGCACCTCAATGTGCCGGAACTCCTCCAGGAACTTTTCCATGATGAGGTCGGGGTCGCTGAAATACAGCCGCGCTTCTTCCTGCGCCTGCGCGAAGCCTTTTTTGAGTTCGTCTTGCGTGCGAATGATCTTCTGGCCGCGCCCGCCGCCGCCCGCGCTGGCCTTGAGCAGCACCGGATAGCCGATCTGCTTGGCGGCCAGAACAGCGGCGTCCAAGTCCGCCAGAATGCCGGTGCCGGGAACGACAGGCACGTTGCTGAGCGCGGCGATTTCGCGCCCGCCCGCTTTTGATCCCAGCGCCCGCATACTTTCCGGCGTCGGGCCAATAAAAACGATGCCGTGTTCGCGGCACATCTCGGCGAAGTCGGGGTTCTCGGCCATAAAGCCGTAACCGGGATGAATGGCTTCCGCGCCGGTCATCAGCGCCGCCGAGAGGATATTGGGAATGTTGAGGTACGAAGCGGAGCTGGCCGCCGGGCCGACGCACACCGATTCGTCGGCCAGCAGCACCGGCAAGCTGGATTCGTCGGCCTGCGAATAAACGACCACCGTCTGAATGCCCATTTCCCGCGCCGTTCGCATGATTCTCAGGGCAATTTCGCCACGGTTGGCGATGAGTATTTTTTTGAACATGCAGTGTCCTTCAAAACATAAAGAAGAAGCGCTGAGCAACAAGCGCTTTAAACTGATCGCCGAAGCCGGAACTCAGCTTGTTTCAGACCCTAGCTCACTCGATCAAAAACAGCGTTTGCCCGTATTCCACCGGCTCGGCGTTCTTCACGAGGATTTCGCGCACCACGCCGCCGGTCTCGGCTTCGATTTCGTTCATCAGCTTCATGGCTTCGATGATGCACAGGATTTGTCCGGCGGCCACCGTATCGCCCACTTTGACGTAGGCGGCAGCGTCGGGGCTAGAGCTGGCGTAAAAGGTGCCGACAATCGGAGCCTTGAGCGGGGTGCCGACAGCGGCAGCTTTGGCAGGCGCGGGAGCAGTTTCGGGAGCAGCGGCAGGAGCGCTGGCCGTACTGGCGACAGGCGACTCGGCAGCCACTGGGGCAGCGGAGGCAGCCGGAGCGGCGGGTTGAGGCGCAGCCGAGTGAGCTGCGGGCAAATTGGCCGACGCGCCACTCATGGCCTGCGGGCCGCGCCGGAGGCTCAGATCGAATTCTCCTGTCTTGAGGGCAAATTCGCGGACATCGGCTTGACTCAGGGCGTCTAAAATCTTTTTCAGGTCGTCAGGGTTCATAAGCTCTTTTCCCTCCAAGGACTGCGCCGCATCCGGCATGAATTCCAGCGGCGCGGTGAGCGGGCGTGAGCAGTCTGTATTGCGAGTTCAATTGTAAGGGCTACCGGCACTCAGAAGCGTACGGGCGTAGGCGCACTGGTTCGGTATAGCCGTCAAAGGGAGCACTTAGCACAAGGCGAGCGGGGCGGCCAGCACGACCACCCCGCCCGCAGTGAAGAGGCTTACGCCCGGCTGAGGTATTCGCCGGTACGGGTATCCACTTTCACCGAGGTGCCGTTTTCGACGAAGAGAGGCACCTGCACGGTCGCGCCGCTTTCGAGTTTGGCGGGTTTGGTGCCGCCCGAAACAGTATCGCCGCGCACGCCAGGATCGGTTTCGACAATTTGCAAGATGACTTGGTTGGGCAAGGTGATTTTGAGCGGCTTTTCACCGTACATAGTCACTTCCATCTCCATGTTCTCTTTCATGAACTTGGCGGCGTCACCGGCCAGCACAGGCGACAAATGGATTTGCTCGAAGGTTTCCATGTCCATGAACATGTAATCTTGGCCGTCTTTGTAGAGATACTGCATCGGCTTACCTTCCACATAGATGTCCTGCAGCTTTTCAGTGCTGTTGAAGGTGCGGTCAACAATGCTGCCCGTTTCCATATTGCGGAACTTGGTCACGACTTTCGCGCCGCCGCGCCCCATCTTGAGGTGCGAGTAATCGAGGCACTCCCACAAGCCGCCGTCCATTTCCACTTTGGTGCCGTTTCTGAGATCCGTTACGCTAATCATTTGTCTTGCTCTCCTTCAGCCGCGAACGCTTGAGCCCACTCAGGGCTGGCAGCGTCCCCCGGCAGCAGCCGGTATTCTAACTTGCTCGGGCAAGGCGAGGCAAGGATACAGGCTACGCAAAGACCGAGCGATGCAGAAACTGGACTAAGCACAAACCGGGCCACGCTTCAGCGCAGTCCACCTTCACGGGGTAAATCGTCACGCGGCAACTCGTCACGCCGCAGGTGTTCGAGGTAACGCAGCAAAGCGGCCAAGTCCCCGAAGAGCAGTTTTTCTTCGGTGCGGACATTTTGCAAACTGATCTGCCACTGTCCGGCGACCCAAATCAGCCGCAGCACATAAGCAAGGCGTGTTGGTCGGGGCAGTGAAGGCATGACCCAGCCTAAACGGGCCGCGTCTCAGGCGCGTCTCAAGGGTCAGGGCCGGTGTAGCAAGGCCGCCGCGATTTGATCCGACAAGCGCTGGGCATGCTCAAGCTCAAATTGAAGCTCGGCGGCGCGGGCCAGCCCAACGTCTGCCCGGCTGTGCGGGCCTGCCAAATGTACTCGACCCGATACCAGATATAGCGCCGCATAAGCGCGGTGATAAAACATCCGGGCCATTAGAGGCGTGTCCGCGCCCAGCGAGTAAGCGCTCAGCAGCGCCCGCGCCTGCACGTCGCGGCCTTGGAAAGCCAGCACCGCAGCGTAGACGCAGCCCACGTACATCTGCCGAAAAGGGTCGCCCACCGCCTGCATCAGCTCGTGGGCCTCACGCAAAAGAGCCAAGACCGCATCCCAGTCGCCGCTCACAAAGTGGATTCCCGCTTGGCGGTGCAGCACGTCGGCCAAGTAAGTATTTGAATTGATCTGCCGGGCGAGGGCGGCAGCCTGCGCCAAGTGCTGCTGAGCTTCAGGCAAGCGGCCAGCGTAGAGTTCAAGTAGGCCCATATTGGAATGGCCGAGCGTCAGGGCGTGCAGGTTGCTTGTGCGCTCAAGGCTGGCAGTCAGCGCTGCGCGGCCTGCGGCAAGGTCGCCCAAAAAGACGTGGCACAGTCCCAAGTCCGCCTCCAAGGTCTGAACATGGGCCAGTTCAGGAAACCGCTTAAGCAAAGCCGCCAAAGTTTGAGCGGCGCGGCGGTAGCGCCCCGCGTAGAAATCCAAATGCGCTTGATAGACCCTGAGCATGGGCCAGAGCGCAGCTTCAGCCGCCAAAAGACGCTGCACCTCGCTAAACGCGCCGCCCCGAAAGCCGGTTTCGATGCGCTGCTCGGTCAAAGATTGGGCGAGCAGCGTCGGCAAGCGCTGGCCTACGGTTTCGAGTATCGCAGCTTGCTCGGTAGCAGCGTTCAGCCACTGCCGCGCTTGGGGAACGTCTCCCCGGTAAAGTGCCAGCTCCGATAAACCGATCTGGGCCTCAAGCTTGAGGAGGGCGGCTTGATGCTCGCCTGCTTCTTCGGCTCCGTCTCCTTCAGCTTGGAATAGCAAGTCTATGGCAGCCAGCAACTGCTGACGGCCCTCATCCAAATTTTCCCACAGTAACAACCGGCCCAGCCGCACACGGGTTTGGCACTCGAGCGGGTAAGCGGCGGGAAACGCAGCCAGCAGGCCGCGCCAGAGTTCGGAGGCCGCCGCGTACTGCCCCCGATTTTGCAATTCCTCGGCCCAGCGCACCTTGGCGGGCCAACTGTTCTCCGGCTGCCCAGCTTGCTCCCAGTGACGGGCGACCACTGCGCTCAGATTCTCCATCTGCCACTGCGCCGGTCGCTGCTCCAACCACGCCGCCGCGCCTGCGTGCAAATACCGCCGACGTGCCGGAGAGAGCGCAGCGGAGATGGCCTGACGCAGCAGATCGTGGGCAAACGACAAGCCCAGGTCTTCGCCCGCCGCTCCCTGGTCTTGGCGCAGTAGCGCCGCTGCCTGAGCAGCTTCAACGCCGTCGAGCACCTCCAATTCGCTCAGCTGCAGCAGTGCGCTGAGCAGGGGCCGCTGCGCCGCCGCGCCCACATCGCCCAGCATACTGAGCGCTTCTAAAAGCCGCTGAACCGGCAGCGGCAAGCGCTCCAAGCGGGCCTGCACCAGTTGGCGCAACTTGGGCGGCGGCGGCAACTCGGCGTAATCCTTGGTGCGCTGATCGAGGTCGGTGTGCCAGTCATGTTGACCAAGGCGCAGCACGCCCGCTTCAAATAAAGACCGCAGCGTTTCTAGGGCGTACAGCGGATGGCCGCCGCTGTGCCGGTGCAGCCAAGCGGCGAAGTGGTGCGGCACATCTGGCCGGTCGATCAAGCTTCTGAGCCACTCGCCCAAGTCGTCTTGACTCAGCGGTTCGAGCGTGAGTTCGAGTGCTCCCGAGCGCCAAGGCCCCAGCCAGCGGCTGAGCGTGTGCTGCTCTTCTCGCCGGTAAGCAATCACCACCGAGAGGTCGGGGCGCTCACGCACATAACTCAGCCACTCCAAGGTGGCGTCGTCGGCCCACTGGGCGTCATCGAGGACTATAGGTCTGCTGTCAGCGGTCAGGGCGCGGGCCAGCGCTTCGAGGAGACGCAAGCGGGCCGTGTGCGGATCGAGCAGCGGGGGCAAGTGTGACGACAGTTCCGGCAACACCCGTGCCAAATCTTGGGTATAAGCGCCCACGTCCGGCAGCGGCTCGCGGCGCAGATGCGCGATCAGCGGATGGTAAGGCAACCCAGTCAATCCCTCCATACCACTTAAAAAGCGGGCCTGCGGCAAAGCGTCGCGCAGCAAATGGCTTTTGCCCACCCCCGCCTCACCGCTGAGCAGCACCCACCCCGGCAAAGCGGAGCGCAAGCGGGCGCGTTCGGCGGCGCGGCCCACCAGATGCGCTGAGCCTTGCAGCGAAGCGGGCAGCGGCGCAGCGCGGGGCAAGGCCTTTGCTCCCCGCCGCAGCGCTTCCACCAGTGCCCAAGTAGGCGGCAGCGGCTCAAGCTGGGTTTCTGTGAGCAGTTCCTGTGCAAAGCGGGCGTAGAGCCGCACGCCACGTTCGCGGTCTTCGAGGCTCAGGCACAGCGACAGCGCGGCCTGAAGAGTCCGTTCCGAAAGGGGTTCGCGCACAAGGCGCTGCTCCAAGCAGTCCAGCGCTTCACGGCTGCGTCCGGCGCTGCGGAGCTGATCGGCGCGGCCACTCAGCGCGTCCAAAAACACCTGCTCGATGCGGGCACGTTCTTCTTCGGCCCAGGCCGCGAGCGTGGGAAGGTGACTCAGCGGAAAGCCCGAGAGCAGCGGCGAGTGGTAAAGCGAAATCACCTGCTCGAACTCGCGCTCCTCGGCGGCCCGCTCGACCTCGGCCACGTCGGTGCGTGCGGCAAAACGCAGCCGGGAGGATTCGACCTCCACGCCCCGCGCCCAGGGCAATTTGAGCGCTCTGGAGAGATTGAGCCGCAAGTTGTGACGGGCCTGCTGCTCGCCCGCTTCGGGGAGCAGCAACTCGGCCAGCACGTCGCGGCTGACCCAGCTTCTCTGAATCACCAAGTAAAGCAGCAGCGCGGCGGGTTTGCTGGGCCGCACTTCAAAGGCCTGAGCACCGATCAGCACCTTTGGACTGCCCAACAAGCGAAATTCAAGCACGCCTTAGATTTTAGTGCTAGAGAAGCCGCGCGTGGAGAAGAGAGCAAGGTCTTCTCCACGCGCGGCGCTGGGGGCGGGGTTTATTTGCCCGTCACCTTCACCGTCCCCACCGGGAGCTGGTCCAAAACATTGGGAATCAAGGTGATGTACAGGCGTTCCAGGTCGGCGCTGGCCGGAATATTCAGCGTCACCGAAGCCGCGCCGGAGCTGGGCGTCACGTCCGCCAGCGTGGTCAGGGTGCCGCCCGCCGACTTCTCGATCAAGCGCACTTTTTTAACGTTATAGCCGAGGCTGAATGGAGCCACCAGGGTGTAGAAATTCAGGCGGCTGGCGTCCATATTGACTGTCACCTGCGTTTTGGCGGCGTTGAGATTCAGGCTCTTGATCAGCGGCGACTGCAAAGTTTGTTCTTCCAAGTTGATATCCGGCAGGCCGCCGACATTGACCCCAATCGCAAACTTGACCAGATCTTTGATAAGCGCGAACGGATCAACTTTGGCATACAGTCCCATCTTGTAGTCGCTGGGATTGCCGCTGCTGATTTGGGTCGCCAGCGGCGCGAAATCGGTGTTGATTCGGTAGCCTTCGGTAAAGCGGATCAAATCGAACGTCTTAATGGGAGTTTGAACTTCCACGCCCGCGTCCATGAAGACACCGGCCTTGAAATCGCGCAGGGTTCCGGCGAGGTCGCCTGTTCCGCCAAACGAGACTGCTCCGCGCACCGTGCCCAGGCTGCCCTGCGACAAAGTGGTGCAGCCACTCGGAGCGCGGCAATCAAAGCCCACCCGGATATTGCTGCTGACACTGCCCACTGCCGATAAAGTGCGGGTGCCCGCGCCGAAACTGCCGCCCAGGGTGACACCGGGTTTCATGCGGGCCGCGAAGCCCAGACCGAAGGCAGAAAACCCCACCCGCACGTCGTCTCTGTAGCGGCACGTCACCGATTGGTTGTTGAAATTGCCAGTGATGCTGTGGTTGCCGCTGCGAACGGTCAGCGTAGGTGTGGCGGTGAACAGCACCCTCAGCCTGCCTGCCCGCCCATCGGTGATGAAGGGAATGGCGGGCAGCGGCGTTTGCCAGATAAAGTTCCACTGCGGACTGCCGGGATTTAAGCTGAAGCTGGGCGTGCCGAGATTAAAAGCCGCGTCGGGCAGCGAGCCGTCGCAGCTAAACGGCCCCACGTTAAAGCTCAGCGGCGCAAGGTTGCCGGCCAGCGTGTTGGTGTCTTTGGGCGTGAACACGAAGGTGTCGTCGGCCTGACGAGTGATGGTGTAAGCGGCCTTGGTGGCGGCACCGAACTCCACTTCCTCGGCCTTGACTGCTATATCCTCACTGATGCTCATATCTTTGAACACGTCGCTGATCGGCACGATTTCCAGCGTGACCTCAGTGCCGCTGTCTACTGGGCGGCTGGACAGCACCTTGCCCTGCACCGTCATCCCGTTGGGCGCTTTGCTGAACCACAGTTTGCCAGCGGTGGGCGACACCTCTTTCAGCACCACCGTGTAGGTGCTGCCCACGCTAAACGGCGTCACCCCTTCGGCAAACTGCGGCGCACCGACCACTTTGCTGTCAGGAATCCTGACCACGTTGTCCGCCAAAATGGCGCTGGCCGCGATGGCCGGACTGGAGCGCACCCCGCCCGCCACCGCCACGATCTGGCTGCTGCCCACGCTTTTGGCCGCCGCCTGTCCACTGGCGTCTACAGCGATCACGTCAGGCTTACTCGACTGATAGCTGATCGGGGTATTCACGACATTGCCCTTTGCGTCGAAAGCTTGGGCAATGATCTGCTGGCCTGCTTTGCCGTTTTCAAACACCAACGACGCCGAATTGATCTCGACCCGCGCCACCGAATTGATCGGGCCAGGATTAGGACCGGGGCCGGGGCCAGGTTGAGGCTTGGGCGCAGCGGGGCCGCCGCAGGCCAGCAGCAGGGTGGGCAGCACAAACAAAAGTGACGCGAGACGTTTCATTTTCGGTTTCCCTTCCTTTCTCAAGCGCGGCGCAGTTCGGAGCCCTATGCTCCGGTAGCGACTCAAGTGCGCTCAGTCTGGCGGGGAAGCGTCTCAGCAGCGTCTCACCTTTTTTAGCCGTCTAAACCGATCCCGAAACCCTCATCCAGCGCCGTTTCGCTGTAAGCGCGGAAGGCCAGCATGGTCTGGGTCTTGACGATGCCGGGGAGTTTGCGCAGGTGGGCGGTGACCACGTCGTCGAGGTCGTCGTAACTCGGCAACTTGAGCATCGCCACGATGTCCCAGTCGCCGGTGACGCTGTAAACCTCGCGGACGTGCTTGACCTGCGCGAGCAGCGCGGCAGTTTCGGGGATAAGGGAGCGCTCGGCTTGCACCAGAACAATAGCTGTGACCATACCTGAGTGTAGGCTGCGTCGGCTCAGGCCTGCAACGCGGCGCTGAACTGCTGCTCGAAAAGCGAAGTCGCTTGAGTCATCACCTGTTCCAGCACGCCGCCGTCGAGGTCGGCCCACTGGGGCGGCTGATCAAGCACCGACCAGGGCATCGCCAGCGCCGTCAGTTGGTCGTGGAGAAGGTCAAGGGCGGCGCTGCGGCTAAGCACCGGGTGGCCGAACTTCAAAAGACCCTGGGCCAGATCCATACTCAAGTTCCAGATGCCCAACAGCGCGGAGGCGTCGGCTTGAAGCTGCTCGCCGCGCAGATGCCGAAGAACCGCCGTGAAATCGCAGGTGTTTCCTATCGTCAAAGTCCAGTTTTTTGCCGCCGCCCAAATCTGCGCCTCGTCAGCGTCAGTAAAGGCGGCGAGGCGTCCAGCTCGGCAGACCAGCACATCGGCGCTCAAATCACCCGGCTGCCAGATGACCCAGCGTTCACCCTGCCCAAGAATCAGCCGCAGGAGAACTGGGCCGTTCATCCGCCTCCCGGAATTTCAGCCGCCGTCTCCCCTGCTTTGCTGACCTGCGCCGCCTGAATGGCCGT
Source organism: Deinococcus detaillensis (assembly GCF_007280555.1). Taxonomy (NCBI): domain Bacteria; kingdom Thermotogati; phylum Deinococcota; class Deinococci; order Deinococcales; family Deinococcaceae; genus Deinococcus; species Deinococcus detaillensis. The sequence continues at coordinate 57,553 of NZ_VKDB01000004.1, forward strand.
CAGCGCGATGGTGTACACGATGTCGTCCACCAGTGCGCCGCGTGAGAGGTCGTTGACCGGCTTGCGCAGGCCCTGAAGCATCGGCCCCACCGCCACCACGCCCGCGCTTCGCTGCACCGCTTTATAAGTGGTGTTGCCGGTGTTGAGGTCAGGGAAAATAAAAACGGTGGCCCGGCCTGCCACGCTGGAACCGGGAGCCTTTTGCTGGCCGACGCTCAGCACGCTGGCCGCGTCGTATTGCAGCGGGCCGTCCACGTTGAGATCTGGGCGACGCTCTTTGACCAAGCGGGTCGCCTCGGCCACCTTTTCGACGTCCTCGCCGGAGCCGGACGTGCCGGTGGAGTAGCTGAGCATGGCAATTCTCGGCTCGATCCCGAAGGCGGCTGCCGAGTCCGCCGATTGAATGGCGATGTCGGCCAGCTCCTGCGCATTGGGGTTGGGATTGATGGCCGCGTCGCCGTAGACCAGCACCTGTTCGGGCATCAGCATAAAAAAGATGCTGCTCACCAGGGCCGCTCCCGGCGCAGTTCTGATCAGTTGCAGCGCGGGCCGCACAGTGCTGGCGGTGGTATGCACCGCGCCCGATACCAAGCCGTCTACTTCGCCCAGCGACAGCATCATGGTGCCCAGTACCACGTTGTCTTCGAGTTGGGCCTCGGCCATCGGCTCGGTGAGGCCTTTGCTGCGGCGCTGCTCCACCATCGGCGCGACGTAGCGCCCACGCACCGTTTCGGGGTCTAAAATTTCCAGCTCTGGCGGCAGCGTCACGCCCTGCGCCTCGGCCACCGCCCGCACCCGCTCGGGGGGAGCCAGCAGCACGCAGCGGGCGATGCCTTTTTCGTGGCAGATCACGGCGGCCTTGATGGTGCGCGGCTCGTCACCTTCTGGCAACACCACCCGCTTGGCGGCGGCTCGGGACTGCTCGATCAGGTAGTGCCGAAAAGCAGGCGGGGTCATGCGGCGTTCGCGTAGCGGGGCGCTGCCGCTCAGCAGCCCTTTGAGCGGCTGAATATCGAGGCGGTCGGCCATAAATTCTAATGTGCGCTCCAAGCGTTCCAGATCGTCCAGCGGGATCTTGCGCTCCATCTGGGTCAGGCGTCCGGCGGTGGTGTAAGTGTTGGCCGCCACTTGCAGCACCGGCATAGACCCGCTGAGCGCCGAGCGGCACAGCCGGGCAATCGAATCGTCGGGAGCGCTGCCCGCCGTGAGCAGCAGGCCCGCCAGCGGCACGCCGGAGAGGTGCGCTAAGCTGGCGGCCATCACGATGTCTTCGCGGTCGCCGGGAGCCACCACCAGTGCGCCGGGACGCAGCAAGTCGGCCACGTAGGGTGCGCTGCGGGCCGAAACCACCGTACTGATGACGCGGCGGGTACTCAGTTCGCCTTCGTTGAGAATAACGGCTCCCAGCGTGCGGGCCACGTCGCCGGTGCGGGGCGCGTACAACTCAGTTTGCTCACCCACCACGCCCAGCAGCGGCAGCTTACCGCCCGCCAGACTCGGAGCGTGGCGGCGCAGCTCAGCCAGCGCCGCGCCGAAGTCGGTGCCCAGCGGCACGTGGTTGAGAATCAGGCCCGCCAGCCCGCCGCCGTCCGAGCGGTCGTAGTCGCGGGCGGTGATCTCCAAGCTGTCGCCCAGCGCTCCCGCTCCCATGCCGGTGTCCAGACCGCGCATCGAGGCCACCAAGACCGCCTCCGCGCCCAGCGTGCGCGAGATCAGGGCGTTGAGGCCGCCCGCATAGCTGTTGCCGCCGCTGAGGTTCAGCCCCTCCACCACCACGATGTCTGCGCCGCTACGGGCTTGTTCGGCCAGCGCCACTATTTCTTCTAACAGGTCATCGCTGTCTTCTCTCCCCAGCAACATTTCGGCGTGGGCACGGGGCAAGGGGTCGGGAACCGTTTGCAAAAAGGTGCGGGCAAACACGGTGCTGCGGTCGGCGGCGCTGTGGTCTTGGGCAATCGGCTTGAGAAAGGCGACGCTGGCTCCACTGCGCGACAACGCGCGGGCGAGGCCGAGAGCCAGACTGGTCAGGCCGACATCTTGGCCGACCGGGCCGACAAAAAAGGTGGTGGTCATTGCGGGTGCCTCATGCAGAAAGTCTAACGGAGCGGGGCCTGCCGACTCTTCCTCAGCATCCCGAGTTGTGTAGCGCAGGCGAGAGCGCCTACAAGGAGGCCGGGCGCTGGGCGGTCACAGCAAAAATCCCTTAAACGCAGCGCTCAAAACTCCGTCACTTGCGGCCTGAAATCCAGTTCCAAAAGCAGGTCGCGGTACTGCGCTTCACTCAGCGCCGCGCCGGCATCTTGTGAGGCCACCAGCATGGCTTCCATCACATTGGTGGCGAAGTTGCGGCTGCCGATGCGCGGCGTGGTGGTAATCAGCCGCTTCACGCCGTGCTGCCGCGCCCACTCGCGGTCTGCTTCGGTAATGGTCTGGGTCAAAATGGTTTTGCCCTCCAACTTGTCGGGAGCGTAGCGCTTGACATAGTGGGTGTCACCGGCAATCACCTCGGCCCACTCGTAGTACTGGGTGCCCACGCCCTGCACACTCTGTTCCTGCTTTTCGCCGGTGGGGTAAAACCACTTGAACGGCAAAAAGGTCAGGGCCGGCAAAATCACTTTGGCCACCTTGCGGATGCTGTTCATGCTGCGCAGCGGCACATTCAGATTCAGCCCGAAAACAATGTCGCCGTAGAGGACGTTCGCGCCCGCCTCAGACAAGGCTTCGGCCATACCGAAACGGTCAACGCTGGAGACCAGCAAAGTGCGGCAGCCCTTCCAGTGAATCAACGGCTCGAGTTGCTTAATCGCCTCGCGCTCCAGGGTGTGCTTGAGGCCGGAGCCGTCCACGATTGGGGTTTTAAGGCCCGCCACCAGCGGCGCAATTTCGCGGAAGGTGTAGCGCTTGTCGCCCGCCACGATATAGATATCGGTGCCGCCCAGCCCAAAGGCGCTGACTTTGCCGTCTAAAGCCAGCAGCAACTCGCGCAGCTTTTTCATGTCGCCGTCGGTGCCGATGCGCTCCAACACGAACTTCTGGCCGAGCAGCTCGGTTTCTTCGCGGGCGTCGCGCTTGCTGGAGCCCAGCGAGACGCTGACCACGTGTTTGTAGCCTGCGGGAGCGGGTTTCCAGTGCGAAAGCATTTGGGCGGCGGTTTGGTCTTTGGGCTGGACTTGAGGCAAGGGGGCGCTCCTTTGTGGGTTGGCAAAACTTGAATAGCTGCTCAGTATTCTAAGCTCACAACTTCTGCTGACCCACTTCACGGCCGTAGAGGCGTGCGGCCCGCAGCAACTCGCGCCTCAGTCCCGCTTCTTCCCGCGCCAAGCGTGCCCGCACCTGTGAGAGTTCATTGACGCTGAGGTAGGCCGTCACCGAGTAGCGCCCTTCGGGATCAGGGCCGTGCGAGCTGGCCGGAATCCCGCTGAGGGCCGCGCAAAGTGAAGCCAAAAACGCCGCTTGATACTCGCCCGAAGCTTTGAGGGTGCGCTCAGGCCGCACCAACTGAGCCGCCCGCAAAAAGCCCAAGTCCCGCGCCGAGTCGGCCAGCGTGGCACCGGGGCTGCGGGCCACTTCGCTTTCAGTCAGGTACTGGCCCGCCCGCGTCAGGGCTTCGGCAGTAATTTCGGCGTCGGCCTGCGTCTGCACCCAGCCATCGGCGCGGGAAGCCACCAAACGGCCTAAGTCCAAAAAGCGCAAGACCCGCTCGCGCTCGGCCACGCTGAGGCCCGGCAAATCGGCGAGGCGGGTCAGGGCGGCGTCTCGCTCGGCGGGCGAACCGTCAAGAGAGAGCAGCAAGGTGTCGGCCTCGCGCACCGACAGACTGTCCTCAGGGTCAAGGGTGGTCGGCAGGCCCGCTTCTAAGTCGCGCAGGGTGAGGTTTGAATTTTCCAGCACCCGCATCAGCGCTCCCCGCGCCTTACTTTTCTCGCCGCCCACCGCGCCGCGCCACAGCGCGAGGAGTTTGCGGGCACGCTCAATGCTGCGGAAATCGGGCTGGGTCACGCTCGCTATTCTAAGGGGCTGAGACAGCAATCAGATGGAGACAAGCGTCACCGAAAGCTTGCTGAAATCTTGGTCAAAGCTGGCCACACTCAGTCCTTCGGCGCGGGCCAATTCAGCCAAATAAGCGTCGGCGAAATCAACGTTGTGCTGGGCCATGCTGATTAAGGCGGCGCTGATGACAGGGCGCTGCTGGGTGGTTACGCTGCCGAGTTCCAAGACCTGTTGCAGCGCCCCACTGATCCGGACAAGCGGCAATTTATAAAATGATTTCAGCACCCAGACGCACTCTGCTAGCACCAAAGGCGTCAAGATTAATCTCAGTTCGCCGCGTTCGGCCCGCTCTAACAGCGCTCGGCTCCGCCCGGCCATCTCCGGCGGCTCGTTGGTCAGGTAACGGAGCACGATATTGGCGTCCAGTAAAACGCCTTCAAGAGGTTGCGAACTGCTCATTTTTGCTTTGAAAACTTTTCAGCGAGCGCCTCCGCCACTGCCTGACGCTCGGCTTCCTGACTTTGATACGGAATTTCGCTTTTCAGAATACCTTGTAGGGAAGCCGCTGTCGGCCGCCGAACCAAACGGGCCTCGAAGCCGTTGGAAACGACTTCAATCTGCAACTGATCGCCCTGCACCAACTTGAGAGCGGCGCGAATCTCGTGCGGTACGGTGATTTGTCCCTTGCTGGTCATGGTCGTCCTTGACATCTAATTGCCTCCTTACTCATCACTATAGTAAGGAGGCAATTAGAAGAAAGGAAGAATCGCCGTTTAAGGATGCAGCCGCTTAAGGGTACAGCCCTCTCAGCGCCCGCGCTTCCAGCACCCGCGTGCAGGCCACGATGTAGGCGGCGGTTCTCAGCGTGACGCCGTGCCGTTCGGCCACCGCCCACAGGCTGTTGAAAGCTTCAGCCATGATCCTATCCAGGCGGGCATTGATCTCGTCTTCCGTCCAGAAAAAGCTCGAAAAATCCTGGACCCATTCAAAATAACTGACCGTCACGCCGCCTGCGTTGGCCAGCACGTCCGGCACCAGGGTCACGCCGCGCCCGCGCAAAATGTCGTCGGCGGCGGGGGTGGTCGGGCCGTTCGCGCCTTCCACGATCACGCGGGCCTGAATCTGATCGGCGTTGTCGACAGTGATCTGCTTTTCCAGCGCGGCGGGAATGAGCACGTCGCACGGCACTTGCCAGAACTCGGCTTTGGTCAAGGCGTCACTGCCTTCAAAGTTCAGCACGCTGCCGGTGGCCTGAAGGTGAGCCTGCACCGCGTAGGGGTCTAAGCCGCCGGCGCTGAAAATGGTGCCGGAGACGTCTTGAATCGCCACGATTTTTGCGCCGTGATCTTGAAAGATGCGGGCGGCAGCGTAGCCCACGTTGCCGAAGCCCTGCACCGCGATTTTTGCGCCTTCTAGCGGCATGCCCAGCTTGATGAGCGCCTGAGCGCCCGTCACGAACACCCCGCGTCCGGTGGCGTCGGCGCGGCCCAGCGAGCCGCCGAGCTGCACCGGCTTGCCCGTCACGACGCCGGTGGCGGTGCGGCCCACATTCATCGAGTAGGTGTCCATCATCCACGCCATCGTCTGCGGATTGGTGTTGACGTCGGGGGCGGGGATGTCTTTGTCTGGCCCGATCACGAGGCCGATTTCGGTGGTGTAGCGCCGGGTCAGTCTCTCGAGTTCGCCCTGCGAGTAGTTGCGCGGGTCAATCCGGATACCGCCCTTGCCGCCGCCGTAAGGCAAATTTACCGCCGCGTTCTTGACGGTCATCCACGCGCTGAGCGCCATCACTTCGCTCAGGGTCACGTCTTGGTGAAAGCGGACGCCGCCTTTGGCCGGGCCGCGCGAGGTGTTGTGCTGCACCCGGTAACCTTCAAAATGCGCCACCGTGCCGTCGTCCAGGTGAATCGGCACGTCCACGATCAGGATGCGCTTGGGCCGCTTGAGGGTTTCGGCCCAGTAGGCCAGCTTGCCGAGGTACGGCGTCACACGGTCGACTTGTTCCAAATAAATTTCCCAAGGGCCGAGGTTGTTTTTGTCGAGGTACGAGGGAACGCCGTGAAGGGCGCGGGGGGCCGGGTCGGTGGGCATGGTGGTCATAAGCTCCTTTTCAGTCGCGTCGGTGGTGGGTCAAGTGGAAAAACAAAGAGTAGGGCCGAGGCTAAGCTGTTGGTTACAGCCCGCAGAGCGGCGGCATTGGATCGCCCCGTCTCACGGATACACCCCGCGCAGCACCGCCGCGCCGTGCAACTTGTTGAGGGCCACGGCGTAAGCGGCAGTCCGCAGATCGGGCGTGCCGTGCAACTTGGCAAAAGCCATCACATCCGTCACGGCGGCGGTGATGCGCTTGTCTAAAGCGGCGTAAATTTCGTCTTCTTGCCAAAAAAAGTTGCTGGCGTCTTGCACCCACTCCAAGTAGTTGGTGATCACGCCGCCGATACTGGCAATCAAATCGGGAATCACCACGGTGCCCTGCGATTTCAGGTAGCGCTCAGCTTCCGGCAATACGGCGCGGTTGCTAGCTTCGATGACCAGGGGCGCACGAATGCTGGCGGCGTTGCCGGCGTAAATCGTGCCGTGGTCGTAACACAGCAGCAGCACATCGGCGTTGAGCGCCAAAGCTTCTTCGGTATCGAGGGCGGTGGCAAAGCCCATGACGCTGCCGGTCTCTTCTCTGTGAGCGTCCAGCGCAGCCAGATCAAGGCCCATTGAAGCGTAAGTCGCCCCGCCGGAATCGGCCACCCCGATGATGCGTGCGCCCTGAAGCGCCAAGTACGCGGCGGCTGAGCGGCCCGCGTCGCCGTAGCCGTGAATGACCACGCTTTTGTTTTGCAAGGTCTCGCCGCTCTCTTCCAAGATCATGGCGGTGACCAGCGCCGCGCCGCGCCCGCGTGCGCCTTTGGTGCCCAGCGAGCCGCCGAGCGGGATCGGCTTGCCGACGACCATGCCGTTGGCGGTGTTGCCCAGGTTTTCGTTGTAGGTGTCGAGCATCCAGGCCATGATCTGTTCGTTGGTGCCCACGTCGGGAGCCAGCACGTCACTTTGGTGGCCGATCACATCGACGAGTTCCGAAGTGTAGCGGCGGGTCAGACGCTCGGTTTCGCCCGCGCTGAGCGTTTCAGGATCGACGTTGACGCCGCCCTTGGCTCCACCCAGCGGCAAATCCGCCACCGCGTTCTTGAGGGTCATGATGGCGGCCAGCACTTCGCATTCGTGAACGCTCAGGCCCTCGCGGTAGCGCACACCGCCCATCGCCGGGCCGCGCGTGATGCTGTGCACCGTGCGGTAGCCCCGAAAGACTTTGACGCGCCCATCGTCCATTTTGACCGGCAAACTCAGACTGATGGTGCGCTTGGGGAATTTGAAGTACGCCAAACTCTGTTCGTCGGCGGTGGTAAACGGCAAGGCTTGTTCGAGCTGTTCTAGCAAGCCTTGCCAATTGAGTCCTGATGTCGGCACGTCTGGCCCTCCTGAGCGCAGCGTTCGGGGCGTGACACGATCAGCCCCACACTGTCTCTGTCAAAAAATCGGGTGATTCCAAGCTGTCTAGTTGTCTTGCCGCTTGATTCTAGACATCCGCAGCACCGAATGGAACCCCCTGAGCGCGGCAACCCGCACCGCCTGAGGCGAAATTACCGCACCCGCTGGACTTCGTAGGCGGCGTAGGCTTCCAGGCGGTCACGGTCAGGGCTGGGCGGTAAGCGGTGCAGCGCTGCAATGGCCAGCTCGGCGCGGCGCACGATCTCGTCACGGGCACGCTGATAAATACCCTGCGCGGCCACCAGTTCGCGCACGCGCTCTACGTCTCCGGTCTGCGCGGCGCGGCGCTCCAAAATACGCCGCACTTCGTCTGCGCTCCCGCCTTCCAGCAAATACAGCACCGGCAAGGTGGCTTTGCCCTCGCGCAGGTCGCCGCCCACCGGCTTGCCGATGGTGGCTTCGTCACCCATCAAATCGAGCAAGTCATCTTGCATCTGAAAAGCCAAGCCGTACTCGCGCCCGTAGGTTTCCAACGCCTCGGTCAGGTGGCCCTGCGCCGAGCGCAGCAGCGCCGGAGCGCGGGCGGCCAGCTCAAAGACCGCCGCCGTTTTGCCGTAAATGACTTGCAAGTAGTTGTCCAGCGAGTAATCGGCGTAGGCCGCCACCTGAAATTGCAGCACCTCGCCTTCGCACACCGCGCTGGCCGCCAAGCCAAAGGCGCGGGTCAGGCTCGGCGGCATCTCGGCGAGCAGCACCAGCAAGCGGCTGAGCATAAAGTCGCCGCTCATGACGCTCACCACGTTGCCAAACTTACGGAAGGCGGTTTCCTGGCCGCGCCGGGTATCCGAATCGTCAATCAGGTCATCGTGAAGCAGTGAGGCCGAGTGCAGCAGCTCTACGCAGACAGCCAGATCGGTGTCAAAGGGGTGCTGCTCGCCGCCGCTGAGGGCTTTGGAAGCCAGATACGTGATCGCGGGGCGCACCCGTTTGCCGCCTGCCGCCACCAAATCCTCACCGATCACCTCGATGAACTCAACTTTGGAGCGCAGCACTTCACGCAGTCGGGCTTCAAATTCGGCAAGGGGCACGGCGCTTACGGCGGTCATGGCCCCAGTATAAAGTCAAAGCGCGGGACTAAAGTTTGCAGAATCTACAGGTCGCAAGGTTAGGCGGCGGCGCAGCGGAGGTTCAGCTTTGCTGTTAGACTGCCTTTGTCACCTTTTCATCAGATCCACTTCTAAAGCAGCCAACCCGCCAATCGGCCCGCCTGCTTTTGGCAGCGGCTCACCGCTTAGCAGCTTTACCCACTGGAGGACACCCATGCTCCGATCCACCTTGCACCGGCCCGCTTTGACCCTCGCCCTGCTCAGCGGCGCTGCTTTATTCGGCTCGGCCAGCGCGGCCACCCTCGTCTACGGCATGGGCGGCGATCCCGTGTCGCTCGACACCGGCACCATCACCGACGGCAATTCCTCGCTAGCCCAGTCACTGGTCTACGACATGTTGGTGCGTTTCAAAAAAGGCACCTCCACCATTGCGCCGGGGCTGGCAACCCGCTGGTCGTCCAACAAAGACGCCACCGAATGGACATTTTACCTGCGTAAGAATGTGACGTTTAGCGACGGCACCCCCTTCAACGCCGACGCGGTGGTCTACAACGTCAACCGTTGGTGGGACTTGGCCGCGCCGGAAGGGGCCACCGCCCAGAGCAAGACCTTTACTTCATGGCAGTTTATTTTTGGCGGCTTCAAAAGCGACAAAAACAGCTTCCTGAAAAGTGTCAAGGCTGACGGGCCCGACAAAGTGGTGTTCACGCTCAACAACTCGTTTGCGCCGTTTCCCGAAGCGATGGCCACCACCTTTTTCGGAATCGCCTCGCCGACCGCCGTGAAAAAAGCCGGAGCGAAGTACGGCACGCCCGCCGCCTTGCCAGTCGGCACCGGCCCATTTGTGATGCAGTCGTGGCAAACCGGCGACCGGATTACCCTGACGACCAACAAAAAGCACTGGGGCAAAAAAGCCAGCTACGACAACCTGGTGCTGCGCTTTATCAAAGACCCCAGCGCCCGCCTCAACGAACTCAAAGCCGGAACCATCGATTTCACCTCCGATCTCAATCCCGACCAGCTCGGCGCAGTGAAAGCCGATTCGTCGCTCAACGAAATCATCGTGCCTTCGTTTAATGTCGGCACCCTCAGCTTAAATATCCGCAACCAGTACCTCAAGAATGACAAGGTGCGGCAGGCCGTCAGCATGGCCATCAACAAAAAAGCCATCGTGGACGCTTTCTGGAACGGGCTGGGCGTCTCGGATGCCAGCTTCTTGCCCCCGGCTCTCAACTGGGCCGCCTCCAAAAATGTGCCGGACGACTACAAGTACGACCCCGCCGCCGCCAAGAAGTTGCTGGCCGACGCGGGCTACCCCAACGGCTTCAGCATCGATTTGTGGTACATGCCGGTGAGCCGCCCGTATTTCCCGACGCCCAAACCGATTGCCGAGGCGATGGCCGCCGACCTGAGTGCCATCGGCATCAAGGTCAACCTCAAAACCGAGGACTGGGCCAAATACCTCACCGACCGCAACACCGCTCCGGGCTTTGACATGTACATGATCGGCTGGACGGGGCCGTATGCCAGCCCGTACAACTTCTACAACACCTATTACGGTGAGGCCTCACCCGCCGACACCGGCTACTCCAATCCCAAGATATTCGACCTGCTCGGCAAAGCGGTGGCCAGCAGCAATAAAGCGGTCAGTGCCAAAGCCTACGCCCAGATTGCCCAGATCACTTATGAGGCCAATATCCGCTTGCCCATCGTGCATTCCCGCCCGCTGGGAGCCGAGCGCAGCTACGTCAAAGGCTGGCAGCCCGGCCCATCGGCGCTGACGCCGTTTGAAGATATTACGATCGACGGCAAGAAGTAAGAAAGAAGCGGCGAGCGGTGAGAAGGCCGTAAAAGCAGCGTCGGCTCCAGTCAACGCGCACCTTCTCACCCACCATCCCTGAAGGAACACCCCTTCCCCTTGAGGTTGCCATGACCCAGACTCAGACCCCGCCCAACGCTATTCCCCCCGAACTCAAGCAGCAAGTCACAGCTTGGCGGCGCTACCTTCACCAGCACCCCGAACTGTCGTTTCAAGAACACCAGACCGCCGACTACGTGGAGGGCGAGTTAAAAAAGCTGCCTAACCTGACGCTGAGTCGCCCCACCCCGACCAGCATTCTGGCGGTGCTGAAAGGCGCGGCGGGAGCGGGGCGAACGGTGTTGCTGCGGGCCGACATGGACGCCTTGCCGATTCAGGAAGACACCGGCCTCGAATTTGCTTCCCAGAACCCCGGCGTGATGCACGCCTGCGGGCACGACGGCCACACCGCCATGCTGCTGGGCGCGGCCACACTGCTTTCGGCCAGTCCTGAAACGCTGCGCGGCGAAGTGCGCTTTATTTTCCAGCACGCCGAGGAGCTGTTTCCCGGCGGCGCTCAGCAAGTGGTCGACGCCGGAATCATGGACGGCGTGGACGCGGTGGTGGGCACCCATTTGATGACGCCGATTCCGACGGGCGTGATCGTGCTGCGCGACGGCCCGCTGCTGGCCGCTTCCGATGTTTTTAATATCCGCATCGAAGGCAAAGGTGGACACGCCGCCAGCCCCCACGAAACCATTGACCCGGTGGTGATTGCTGCCCAGATCGTGCTGGCTCTGCAAAGTGTGGTTTCTCGCCAGCGCGACCCCCTCGACCCCGCCGTGCTGAGCGTGACCCAGATCAACGGCGGCAGCGCCCACAACATCATTCCCGGCAGCGTGACCATGACCGGCACCGTCAGGACGTTCGACGCCGAGCTGCGCGAAAAAATGCCGGAGCGCATGGAAAAACTCATCAAGGGAATCACTGAGGGGTACGGAGCGAGCTACACCTTCGATTACGAAAACGGCTACCGCGCCGTCATCAACGACCCCAAAATTACCGAAATGCTGCGCGAGGTGACCCGCGAAACGCTCGGCGCTGAGGCGACACTCTCGGAAGGCAGGCCGATCATGGGCGGTGAGGATTTCAGCGCTTACCTGACCAAAGCGCCCGGCACTTTCATTGCCATCGGTGCGGGTGGCCCCGGTTACGCGCCTCACCACCACTCCAAGTTCACGGTGGACGAACGCGCTCTGGAACACGGCGTCTTGCTGTACGTCGGTGCGGCGCGGCGACTGACGCAGGCTGGTTAGAGTCCAGCTTGTGAGTGAAATGAAAAGCGCCGCCCTCAATTGAAGGCGGCGCTTTTAGTTGAAATGGGAGCCAGAAAAGCCTTCCTAACGCCGATTGCGCTCGATACCGCTGTTCGCTCCACTCACGCTGTCAGGCAACTTGTCCACCTGATCGGCTTTTTCCTGCATGCCCGTTTTCTGAACTTGCTTGATGCCGCTCAGATCGTTGGTGTCTTTGTCGCCGCCGCCGCCTTGCGGGGAAGCGGGGTTGGTATCGGCCGCTTGTGGCTCATGCTGCTGGGGTTCACGGTTGGGTTGATCGCTCATGGGTGAAACCTCCCTTGATTGTGGAATACGCTCAGTTTAGCGGATGAGGCCCTGCGCGGAGCGCTGCATCAACGTCCGGTCAAGCTCCGGTGAGTGACGGCTGGTAAAAGGGCCAAGATCACGGCACTCCGAAACGTTGGCCCTGACGCTTTCTGGGGCCGGGTTCGCCTTTAGCTTGAGGAATGAAATCCGCTTTCTTGATGAGCCTGATGGGCCTCGCCTTGCTGACGGCTCCCGCTGGAGCGCAGTCCGCCGCCGCGATTGCCAAAGTGGACGCCGCCGATATGGACATCGAAAAGGCCCGCAGCCGCAGTTATCCGGGCAGCGCCCTGAGTGTGCTGCAAAACCTCAGCGCGGGCAGCACCTACTCGCGTCAAGTGGTGAGCTATAAGTCCGACGGCCTGATTATACGTGCTCTGCTGACGGTGCCAAGCGGCACGCCGCCTAAAGGAGGCTGGCCCGCTGTCGTCTTTAATCACGGCTACATTCCGCCCAATATCTACCGCACCACCGAGCGCTACGTGGCCTACCAAGACGCCTTTGCCCGCGCCGGATTCGTGACTCTCAAGAGCGATTACCGGGGACACGGCAGCTCGCAGGGCGAAGCGCTTGGCGGTTACTACGCGCCGGGCTACACCGACGACGTGATGAACGCGTTGGGCAGCCTCAAGCAGGACAAACGGGTCAACGCGGCGCGGATCGGGATGTGGGGGCACAGCATGGGCGGCTTTTTAACCTTGCGGGCCATGACGATCGATCCCAGCATCAAGGCGGGCGTGATCTGGGGCGGCGTGGTCGCCAATTACAACGACCTGATGACCAAGTGGAATCACAAAGCGCCTGCCAGCATTCCGCAGCGGCTTCTCAACATCCGCAAAACGGCAGTGGCCAAGTACGGCACGCCCGCCGAAAATCCCAAGTTCTGGAACGCGCTGAGCGCCAATACTTACCTCAAAGACCTCGGCGGCCCGCTTGAACTTCACATCGGCTCGGCGGACGAGGAAGTGCCGCCCGCCTTTCACGCTGCGCTGGTGCAGCAGCTCAAAGCGGCAGGCCAGCCGGTGACGAGTTACGTCTACCCGGGCGACAACCACAACCTCAGCGGTAACCTCCGCACCGCGCTGAACCGGAGTGTGGCGTTTTTTAAGAAGAATCTGTGAGCAAAGGCCAGACGGAGCAAGCATGAGACGGATCATTCAACTCGGCCTCGTGCTGCTGCTGGGCGGCGCGGGCTACATCGCCCTGACCCAACCGGAGCGCCTAGCGCCTGGCCTGACCGAGTGGGCCAGCGCACCGGAGCCGCCGCAGAGTTTAGAAAAACAATCACCGGAAAAACAGACCCCGAAAACCCAAGCACCCAGCGTCATTCAAGTCTCACCGCTGGGCCAAATCACCGACGCAGCGATTCGGCAAGCAGTGGCCCAGCAGCCGATCAGCATTCCGGCTTTGCGGGCCAGAAGTTATCCGGGCAGCGCGTTCAAGGTGCTACAAAATTTGAAGTCGGGCCGCAATTATTCGCGTCAGGGGGTGAGTTATCAGTCCGACGGCCTGAGCATTCACGCCCTGCTGACCGTGCCGCTCGGCACGCCTCCCAAAAGGGGCTGGCCCGCCATCGTGTTTAATCACGGCTACATTCCGCCGGAGAAGTATCGCACCACCGAGCGCTACGTAGCCTACCAAGACGCTTTTGCCAGTGCTGGATTCGTGACCCTCAAGAGCGATTACCGGGGACACGGCGACAGCGGGGGCGAGGCGCTGGGCGGCTACAACGACGCGGGCTACACGGTGGACGTGCTCAACGCGGCGGCCAGTCTCAAAAAAGATGCGCGGGTCAACGCGGGGCGGCTGGGCATCTGGGGACACAGCATGGGCGGCCAACTCAGCTTGCGGGCCATTTTGGTTGATCCCGATATCAAAGCCGCCTCGCTGTGGGCCGGGGTGGTGGCCAGCTACGATATTTTGACGACCCAGTGGCGTCCACCCAGCGGTCAGCCGAATGTGGAGGAAGTGCCCAAGCTCGATAGCCTCAACCAGCGGTTTTTGCGGGCGCTGAGTCCCAACGCTTATTTGCAAGACCTGAGGGGGCGGCCCATAGAACTCCAGCAGGGCACCGCCGACGAGGAAGTGCCGTACCGCTTCCAGCAAGATTTCGCCGCCGATTTGCGGGCCGCCCAGCAGCCTTTCACGGCCTACAAATACGAGGGCGACAATCACAACCTCAGCCGCAATCTGGGGACAGCGCTGAAACGAAGCGTGGCGTTTTTCAAGGCGAATTTATAAAGTTTACAACTCCGCCGGATCGAGCACCAGCGGGTCTTCACTCTCGAAGGCCTCGCAGTACCGCGCCCTCCCGAGGGTGCCCCAATACATCAGTCTGGCCCTGCGCCGCTCCACAATTTCCGGCGTGACCGTTTCGCTGATGGCTGCGCCGGTAAATTGACTGACGTGCGCCCTAATCGCCGCTTCCCAAGTGGGCAGCTCAGCTTCGATGTCGACCAGGATGTTGGCGGTGATGTCGGCGTTGCCCTGATACATCAGCAGGCGCGAAATGCGGTGCGGCTTGCCCGGCACGTCAGCGCGGGCCAGCGCCGCCAGATGCACCGCCCGCTTGGCGAGGTGATACGCGCCGAAGTGATCGGGGTGGCGGTCACGCTGATGCGGCACGGCCAGCACACGCGGGCGCACGAAGCGCAGGGCAATCGCCAGAGCGCGGGCCTGCTCCGGGGTTTCCATCAGGCCGCCGTCGGGCAGGCCGAGTTGACCGCGCCAGCTCAAACCCAAAATGCGGGCGGCGTCCACACACTCGGCCTGGCGGGTATCGGGGTCGCCCTGCGTGCCGCCCTCACCGCGTGTGAGTTCCAGAATTCCGACTGCGTGCCCGCCACGTGCCAGTCTCGCCAGCGTACCGCCCGCACCGATCTCGGCGTCGTCGGGGTGGGGGGCCAGTACCAACCAATCCAGCGCCGTGGGTTTGCCGTAAGTGGTGTACATGGACTTCAGGGTAACGCGGCGGTGAGGTTAGGGTGTTCTGATGGAAGCTTCCGGCACACTGGCCAGCCTGCGGCGCTGCAACCAACCGTCCACGCCCCACCAACCGGCCACCGCAGCCGCTGCGAAAATCAACAAGCTGACTGTCAGCATCAGCGGGTTGAGGCCCAGCGACCCTGACAGCAAGAAATTCAGGTTGAGCAGCGCTCCGATCAGGGCGGCCAGGCCGGTCAAAAGGCCGAGCAGCAGCAGCGCTCCAACCGTCACTTCAGCCAGCGGGATGAGATAGGTCAAGATGCCCGCGCTGGGCTGGGCCACGCCTTTCAGTACGGCGGCGTACCAGCCGGTGACAGTGGCGTCTGGCCCCTGAGCACTGGCAATCGCCTTTTCAAAAAAGGTGCGGATGGCTTTGCCCGATTCCGCGCCCACCCAGGTCGGATCGCCAAATTTTTCGAAGCCGGAAGTCAGCCAGTTGTAGCCGAGCCAGAGACGCAGCAGCAGCCACAGCGCCGCCGTACGGGAACCTGTAAACAGTGGACTGGACCGCAGCAAATGGGGAGGATTCATCGGCCAAGCCTGTCAGAGCATGAGCGCCCAAGTCGGGTGAAATCCCGACTTGTGAAGATCAGATTTGGCTTACTTCAATGCGGGAATCCTCAGCCCCCCGCGTCCGTCCCAACCCTGAAAAGCGTAGAAGCGCCCCGGCTGAGCGGTGTTGAGGTAATCGGTCAGCGGCTCGCGCATGGGAGGGCTGTCGAGCTTGGCCAGCGCTTCCTCGGGCGCGTAAAAGCGGGCCTCCACGATCAGGCCGTCGGGGTCGTCAGGATTGAGCAGGCCCTCCCACGTGGCGTCGAAGACGATGGCGATCGCCCGCTCACTGCGCCGCGCGTCCTCGATATGCACGGTGTAGGCCATGTGTCGGATGCTAGTCAGCTTGAGGCCGGTTTCCTCGTAGATTTCACGGTAGACCGCTTCGGGGGCGGTTTCACCGGGTTCCACCATCCCGCCTGGCAAGGTGTAGCGCACCCGCCCCTGGCCTTGCCAGTCGTTGCCCACCAGCAGCACCCGCCCGTGCGCGTCGCGCAAGATGGCTGCCGTCACCAACAAGTCACGCCGGGGCATAATTCGCCTGCGGCTGAAGTAGGAGGGAAAGGCAGTAAACGGCGCGAACCTTAAGCCGCGCCATCGGTCATGCTGGCCAGCAGCGCCTCGCGTTCAAGCCGGGTCAGGGCGTCCACCACGCCGCCGAGCGAGCCGCCCATCACGGTGTCGAGGGCAAAGTTTTTGTCATCGCCGCTGAGGCGGTGATCCGTCACCCGGTTTTGTGGATAGTTGTAGGTGCGAACCTTTTCGCTGCGGTCGCCGCTACCCACCTGCGCGGCGCGGTTGGCGCTCTGGCCCGCTTCAAAGGCTTCGCGCTCACGCTCGGCGAGGCGGGTACGCAGCACTTCCAGCGCTTTCTCGCGGTTCTTGATCTGCGAACGGGTTTCCTGACAGACCACCATGATCTCTTCGGACGTGCCGCCTTTATACACGGCCCGCACCGCCGAGTCGGTGGTGTTGACGCTCTGCCCGCCCGCGCCCTGCGAGCGGTACACATCGATCCGCACATCGGCCAAATCGAGGTGAACGTCGCTCGGCTCGGCCACCGGCAGCACCGCCACCGTGACGGTGCTGGTGTGGATGCGGCCCTGCGTTTCGGTGGCCGGAACCCGCTGCACCCGGTGAACTCCGCGCTCGAATTTGAGGGTGCGGTAAGCGTAAGTGCCGCGCACTTCGGCCATCACTTTAGAAAATCCGCCGAGGCTGCTGCTGCTCTCGTCCAGAATGCTAATTTTGTAGCCGCGCTCGCCGAGGTAGCGCTCGTAGAGGCGCAGCAAGTCAGCGGCAAACAGGCCCGCCTCGTCGCCGCCCGCTCCAGCTCGAATTTCTAAGATTACGTCTTTGGCGTCGTCAGGGTCAGTCGGCAGCAGCAAGACTTCGAGTTCGGAGGCAATCTCGCTTCTCCGCGCCCGGCTGCCTTCCAGCTCGGCTTCGGCCAGCTCACGCATTTCAAGATCGGCCAGCAGCTCTTTGGCCTGCACTTCGGTCTGGGCCAAGCGCTGGTCTTCTTGATACAGCGAGGTGATCGGCTCGAGTTCGCGCTGGCGGCGGGTCAGCTTGACAAGGTGCGAGCTGTCGGCCAGCACCTCGGGGTCGGCGAGTTGGCGCAGCGTCAGGGCGTACTCGTGCGAAAGCTCCGACAAACGGGCGCTGAGGCTGGGCGTCAGCACGGCGGGCCTGCCGGTGGGCCACAGAGAAAAGAGCGACTTAAGGTGAACACAAGATTCATGCACTCAGTCTAGCGCGGCGCGTCTTTCGCAAATCCCTCTTTCCGTATACTCGCCTTTATGACCGCGCCGAACGCTCTTACGCCCGTACCCACCGTTTATTTCCCCGCTCCATCTTCCCCGCCCCGCCCCGCTGCCAGTCTGCGAACCGTCACGGTCGGGCTGCTCGGCTGCGGCTCGGTGGGTCAAAACATGCTGAACTTGCTGGAGCGGCGCAGGGCCATCTTCGCGGACTTGGGCGTGCAACTTGTCGTCTGCGGCGTGTTGGTGCGCGACCTTGCTGCTCAGCGCGACGTACCCACCGGAACACCGCTGACCACCGATCCCAGCTTCCTGAACGAGTGCGGCATGGTCGTGGAAGTCATGGGCGGCATCGACAAACCGCTCTCGCTGCTTTCTGGGATTTTGCGCTCAGACCGTCCCGTGATCACGGCCAACAAAGCGCTGCTGGCCGAGCGCTGGGACGTGCTGCGCGAACACGCCTTGGGCGGGCGGCTGTACTACGAATCCGCCGTCATGGCCGGAACGCCGATCATCGGGCCGATGAGCACGGTGCTGCGGGCCAGCCGCTTTATTCGGCTTCAAGCGGTGCTCAACGGCACCTGCGCTTACATCCTGAGCCAGATGGAAGAAGGCAAGCCGTATCAGCAGGCCCTCAGCGAGGCACAGGCCCTCGGGTACGCCGAAGACCCGCCCACTTTGGATGTCGGCGGCTTCGACACCGCGCACAAGTTGGCAGTGCTGGCCCGCTTCTGCGCCGATGGCGACTTCAAATTTGCCGATGTCAAGGTCAGCGGCATTGAGGATGTGACGCTGGACGACATCGCGGCGGCCAGAGCAGCGGGCGAGAAGATCAAATTGGTGGCGACGCTAGAGCGGGATGGCGGCGGCTGGAAAGCCGAAGTCGCGCCGACCCGCCTCAGCAACGACCACCCGATTTGCACGTCGGGCGCGGGGCGCAATGCGATGGTCTACGAAGGGGAGGAATGCGGACCGCTGATCTTCGCTGGCGGCGGCGCAGGCGGCATGGTCACGGCCAGCGCTGTCGTGGGCGACATGATGGACTGTGTGCTGGGCTTTCCGGGCCACGTACCGCTGCACTAGCTTGAGCTTTTCGGAGGGGAATTTAGTTCAACCTAAACTGTGAATATCTCATAAACATCTAAGGCGCTGCGTTCCCGCTTACAACCCTTTAAGAACCTCGCCCCGACCAACGGAGCGAGTTCAGTGGAGGAATCATGAGCGATATCAACCGCAGGGAAGCACTCGGCACTTTAGGCAAACTCGGCTTGGGCGCGGCGGCGCTGGGCCTCGGCGGCAGCGCTCTGGCCGTGCCTGCCAAGAACATCGACGGCGACGTGCTGAACTTCGCCCTCAACCTCGAGTACCTGGAAGCGGCCTTTTACGCCGCTGCCGTAGGCCGCCTCGCTGAAGTCCGCGCCATCGGCGGCTCGGCTCCGATTGCTCTGCCGGCCAACTTACCCGCGAGCGGCATGCAGTTTAAGGACAGCAACATTCAGGCTTACGTCAACTCGATTGCCGACGACGAAATCAAACACGTCAAGTTTTTGTATAGCGCACTGGGTAAAGGCGCAGTGGCCCGTCCGCTGCTCGACCTCTCCTCGGCCTTCGACGCCGCCGGTCAGGCCGCTTCGGGCGGAGCCATCAAGGGCTTTAACCCCTACGCCAACGAACTGTTCTTCCTGCACGGCGCGTTTATCTTTGAAGATGTGGGCGTCACCGCTTACAACGGCGCGGCCACTTTGCTGACCAACCCCGCCTACTTGCAAGCCGCCGCCGGTATTTTGGCCGCCGAGGCTTACCACGCCGGCAGCATCCGCACCTTCCTCCTTCAGAAAAAAGACGTGGTGGCGGCAGCTGGCCTGACCGTCGAGCAGATCGTCAACGCCATCAGCGCCCTGCGGGCCAAAGTCGGCGGCGGCAAAGACAAGGGCCTGACCGAGAACGGCAAGCCCGTCCTGATGCCCGACGACGCCAACGGTGGAGCGTTTGCCCGCACCACCCGCGAAGTCCTTAACATCGTTTACCTTGCGCCCGACGCCAACAAAGGCGGCTTCTTCCCGCAGGGCCTCAACGGCGCGATCAAGTAAACGCGGGCCAAGCAAGTTGAGTTTGTCCACTCGCCGTCAGGTGAGGGAGATGAAGCCAACAAGGTGAAGGCGTTTCAGCAAAAATAAGCAACCGCGTTTGGTTGAACAAGGCGTCCGGTAGAAAAATCCGGACGCTTTGCTTATGTTTGGTGTTCAAAACGGCTCTACGGCGTCGCGCCGAATCCCAAGTCGTCGACCTCGCCCGCCGCTGCCAAGTCTTCCAAATGAGCAGAATCGTTGAAGCCCAGCAGCGTGCCGCCCTGATCCGAAAGCAGGACCCGCGTGACGCTGGTGTTGGCCACCGATAATCTGGCCCAGGCGTTTTGCGGCACGCCGCCGAGCGCCAGTCCCACCGCCACCCGCACCACCCCGCCGTGGGTAAATACCATTACCCGCTGGCCCTGATGCTGGGCGGCGAGGGTGAGCAGCGCCGCCGAAGCGCGGGCGTAAAGATCGGCCATGCTCTCCCCGCCGGGTCTGCGGCTGGCCCACGGATCGGCCCTCAGAGCGCTGAGATAATCGGGGTAGCGGCTGCGGATTTCCGGTAAGGTCAGGCCGCTGAGCTGGCCCACGTCAATTTCGCGCAGGCCCGACACCAGCTGCACTGGCGGATCAGCCGCGAGGCGCTCGGTGACGATTTCGGCGGTGCGCCGCGCCCGCAAGAGGTCACTGGAATACACGGCGGCAAAAGCCTGACCAGTCAGCCGCTCGGCTAAGCTAGAAGCTTGCAACACGCCTTCCAGACTCAGCGGCACGTCGGTTTGGCCTTGATAGCGCCCATCGGCGTTCCAAGTGCTTTCACCGTGCCGAACCACCCACAGCTCCGTCGAGGCGTGCTGCTCCGGTAAGCTCAGGCCGGTGGGCGGCTTGGGAAAAGTCTTCACAAATCGGCTCCAGCCACGTCAAAAGGCCGGCGCAACTCCACGCCCTCCCCTACTACCACTTCACCGATGACCCAAGGCGCTTCGCCGGCAGTCCGCAGAGTCTCCAGCGCCGCCTTTACCTGGCCAGGCGGCAGCATGAACAGAAAGCCGACGCCCATATTCAGCGCTCTGTACGCTTCCCGGATGTCCATCTGGGAGCGCGAGACGATCCGTACAAAGAGTGGCGGCACAGTGTAGCTGCCGAGATCGAAGCGCAAACCCAACCCTGTCGGCAACACACGCGGCGGATTGTCGATCAGGCCGCCGCCAGTAATGTGGCTCATGGCCTTCACGTCTAGGCCGGCCTGCTCAAGGGCGCGGTGGGCCGCCAGATAACTGCGGTGCGGAATGAGTAAGGCGTCTTGCAAGCTCATCCCGAGTTCGGCATCAGGACTGTCCCAATCGAGGCCGTCCAGCGCGGCGCGGGCGAGGCTAAAGCCGTTGGTGTGCAGGCCCGCACTGGGTAGGGCGATCACCACGTCACCGGCCCTAAGGCCCTCACCGGTAATCAGATTGGCCCGGTCGACCACACCGACGATGGTGCCCACAATGTCCAGTTCGCCCTCGACGTAGACACCGGGCATTTCAGCCGTTTCGCCGCCGAGGAGTGCCACGCCCAGCGCCTCACACGCCGCCGCCGCCCCGGTCACGAAGTCGGCGACCCGTTCGGGAATCAGCCGACCCATCGCCACGTAATCGAGGAAAAACAGCGGACGAGCGCCCTGCACCAAGATGTCGTTGACGCAGTGGTTCACGATGTCTGCGCCGAGGCCGCCGAACTGTCCAGCGCGGGTGGCGACTTTGGTTTTGGTGCCCACGCCGTCGGTGGAGGCCACCAACACCGGATCGCTCAGGTTCTCGAAGCCGGCCCGAAACAACCCGCCGAAGCCGCCGATGCCGCCCAGCACCTGCGGGCCGTGCGTGCGGGCCACCGCGCCTTTCATTAGGGCCACAGCGCGTTGACCGGCATCGATGTCCACGCCAGCGCGGGCATAAGCGGAAGGCTGGGAAGCCGAGCGGCGCTGCGCCTCGGTGTTCAACTCAGTCTCAGGGGGGTTTTGGGACATCAATCAACTCTCCTCTAGTTCGGGCCGGCTTCCAGCGGCACTGCGCTGCGAATCCAGCTCACTTCAATGTGCTGGCCGCAGTCTACCCGACGCAAACTCCCGGCTCAAACTGGGTGAGCGCCTGAAGTTATTCTGACGGCCCAGTCACTGCTTTTTTGCACCTTTCCTGCGCCACCACTTTTCTGTGCCACCACCAGCGGCCCGCCGCGCCCAAACCCACCGCCACCGACAAGCCCAGCACGCCCCAAAACAAACGCTGGGGACTGGCCGCCAGCCACACCACCAGCGCTGTTGCTGGCAAAGCGCCCAGCGCCGAGGCCGCCATAAACGGCCAAAAACTCATCCCCACTGCGCCGGCCACCAAGTTCATCACCTCGGCTTTGAGGGCAGGCATCAGGCGCACGAGCAGCACCGCCTGCACGCCGCGCCGCTCGGCAAACTGTTCTAAGCGCCGGGTCATGGTTTCGCCCGCCAGCCGCCGCACCGCCCAACCGCCGTAGCGCCGCCCCACCGCGTAGCCCAGCGCCGCGCCCAGCAGCGTGCCGGTGTAGACGATGGCAAAGCCCCACCAAAAGCCGTAGAGCAGCGAAGCCAGCACCACGTCAGCGGCGGCAGGCAGCAGCGGCACCACCGCTTGCAGCAGCATGCCGGCCAGCAGCGCCAGCGGCCCCCAGATGCCCAACCGTTCCACCAAAGCGCGGCGCTGGGTGTCGTCGGAGCCAAACAGAGCGCTGGCGGTTTGCCACAGCCACGGACGTACCCCGGGAATCAGCAGCAGGCCGCCCAACAGCACGGCGGCCAGCAGCCAGCCCAACGGAGCAAAAGGCCTTTTGCCTTTAAGGCGGCTTGAGCATTCTAAGGATTGAGGAGCAGAATCGGGGGGCAAGCGTCTCCAACGGTCACAACGTATCCAGCAGGCACCGGCTGAGTGAGCACCGGGGGCACAGTCCAGCCCGCAGAATAGCGCTCAGATTGCGGACAGGGGCAGCCTTAAGCGGACGGCGCGAGCAGCAGCGCCGCCCCCGCCGCTTCAGCGCCCGTCACCAATCTGCCGTCCAACAAATGGATTTGGCGGTCGGCCAGCGCGGCCAGGTGTTCATCGTGGGTAACGAGCAGCACGCCCGAAGCATTTTCGCGGGCCAGATCAATCATCAGTTGGGCGACCTTTGCCGCGTTGGCGCGGTCTAAGCTACCGGTGGGTTCGTCGGCCAGCAGCACGGCAGGGCGGGCCATCAGGGCGCGGGCCACCGCAAGGCGTTGCCGCTCTCCGCCGCTTAACACTTCCGGATACACCTGACCACGCCCGCCGAGGCCGACTTGCCTGAGCAGTTCTTTGGCCCGCCCGGTCAAGTCCTCGCCCAAAATCATGCCCGGCACCCGCAGGTTATCCAGTAAGCTCAAATCCGGCAGCAGGTAATGGTGCTGAAACACCAGGCCCAGCGCCCGCACCCGCCGCTTGGCTCTGGCTTCGACGCTAAGGCTGTCTACCCGCACACCTTCCCAATACACCTCGCCGCTTTGCGGTTGGCCGAGGCCGCCCAAAAGGTGCAGCAAGGTGCTTTTACCGCTGCCCGACGGCCCCATCACCGCCACCACCTCGCCGCGTGCCACCTCCAGACTGACTTCGTGGAGCACCTGGGTTTCTCCAAATCGCTGGCTGATCTTGACGGCGTGGAGAGCGGGAGTCACGCCGCCCAGCTTAGCAGAGCGCAGGAACCGAGAAGGCGCAGGCTTCAGCTTTGGAGTACAATGTGTAATATACTCACTTCAGGCCTCCTGAGACGGGTAGCGTGCTGACAAGTTGACAGTTGTCAGCGGCGATATGTCATGATGAACGGACTGAGCGAGCGGGCACGCCTCCAAACGTGAAATTTTTACACTCGCTCGCCCCTTTACCTTAGATTCTGAAGTCCGGCGACGTAGTACACCAAAAACGCCGCACCTTCCCGCCGAACTGGAGAAGAAGTTGAGTAACGTAAAAGCATGGATTATCGGTTGTTCAGCCGTCGCCGTTTTGGGCGGCGCACTGGCGCTTGGCGTGGCAGTGAACGAAGGCCGCTTGCCGACAGGAACCAGCGTGAACGGCGTGGATGTCAGCGGCCTGAACCAAACTGAGGCGCTGGCCAAAGTCAAGGCGACCATCAAGGTGCCGCAGGTAAGCGTCAAGGCTCCCAGCAACAGTGCAGCCAGTAGCAGCGCGGCCAGTCAGGTAAGCGCCCCCCAAAGCTGGACGCTGAGCGCCGACAAGTTGGGCTATCAGGTGGACGCAAACAGCAGTGTGGCCGCCGCCTTTTCGGACGCCGAGAACCGCAACCTGGTACAGAAAGTTCAAGACCTCGCCGGACAGATTGCGGGCCAGAGCAGCGCCCAGAACTACCCACTCAAGATCAGCGTGGACGCCAGCGTGGCCAAGAAGACCCTTGCGGATTTGACGGCTTCCCTCAACACCGCGCCCAAAAGTGGCAAGATTTTCTTCGACAAAACCCGCTACGCCATGACCCCCGACACGCCGGGCCAGAAGATGGAAGTGGACACGGCAGCCACCGCTTTTGCCAATGACCCCAGCTTGCGCGAAATGACCATCAGTACCGTGCCTTGGATTTCGTCTGATAGCAGCGCCAAATTGCAAGCGCTGGTGGACAAAGGCAACGCCCTGCTGCGCCCCATGACCGTGCAGCTCGGAGACAGCCAGCACACTGGCGTCCTCAGCGCCTTGCAAGTCGCCAATTTGTTCTGGGTGCGGCCCAGCGGCTTGGAACTCGACAAAGTCGCCATGAAGCAGAGCCTCAAAACGCTCAGCAGCTACCTCGACGAACCGGCCCAGAACGCCCGCTACGCCAACCAGGGCGGCAAATTGGTGCGGGTCAAAGAGCAGGCGGGCTTCGTGACCGATCAAGCGGCGGCGCTCGCGGCCCTCAGCAAAGCGGTGCTTGATCCCAGCGTCAAGACCCTCAGCTTGCCGAGCAAAACCCAGCAGCCAAGCATCACCGTGGCGGCGCTGCCTGACCCCAACAAACTCACGCTGATGACCACCGGCGTCAGCACCTATTACCATTCCAGCCCCGAGCGGCGCACCAATGTCGCCAACGCGGCGGCCAAAATTGACGGCGCGGTGGTGGAAGCGGGCGGCGTCTTTAGCTTCCTCAACACGCTCGGCAGCATCAGCGAAGGCAACGGCTTTGTCGGCGGCCTGATTATCAGCGGCGGGCGCACGGTAGACGGCCTCGGCGGCGGCGTGTGCCAAGTCTCGACCACCACCTTCAGGGCACTGTATCAAGCTGGAATGCCCATCGTGGAGCGCAACCAGCACTCTTACCGGGTGGGCTACTACGAGCCGCGCGTGGGCTTTGAAGCCGCCGTCTATGATCCCGGCGTCGACCTCAAGATGAAAAACGATACCGGCGGCTTGATGCTGATCCGCACCGTCAACAACAACGCCCTCAGCCGCCTCGAAGTGCAGGTCTGGGGCGTGCCGCAAAGTCGCACCGTCAGCGTGTCGGGGGCCACCATCCTCAGCAGCACGCCGCACCCCGCGCCCAAGTACATCGTCAATTCGAGTCTGCCGCGCGGCGCGAGCAAGCAAGTCGACTGGGCGGCCAACGGCTACAACCTCTACATCACCCGCACCATCAAAGACGCTTCGGGCGTGCGGACAGACCGTGTGGATACCCTTTACAAGCCCTGGCAAGCCGTGTACGAAATGGGGCCAAGCTAAACGAAATTTGAGTGCAAAGAAAGCAAAGGGGCCAACCGGTAGAGGTGGCCCCGCCTTTTTTGGATGGCCGCTTAACCCGCCTGCTCCGGCTCAAAGTCCTGACTGGCCAGCACCACCGACGTTTCCACTTGCCGGTCTGGAATGTTCCAGAAGGTTCGCAGCAAGGCATTCTTTCGGCTCTCCGAAACCAAGGCGAAGCCGTGCCTTTGGTAAAACCGGATGGCCCACGTCGCCGCTTGCCAAGTTCCGATCAAGATGGGCTTGGACGTTTGGGATGTCAAATCTGCGAGAAGCTGGCCGCCGATGCCCTGACCCCGCTGGGCGCTGCGGACGTAGGCGTGGCGAATCAGATTGACCTCCCCCTTGTCTTGGATTCCCATCACGCCGGTCACCCGCCCCGCGTCCACTCCGTCACCCTCAACCCAGCAGCGGAAGCGCACACCGTCCGCGATTTGCCCGGTTAATTCCGACTCGCTCATATAAGGTTCAACCCAGCGGTCTGCCGGAATGATGCCCTTGTATGCGCTGGCGGCGTCGTTGATGACCGCGTAGATTTCGGGCAGGTCACTGGCTGAGGCGTCCCTAATCATTTTGCCTCGCCAGTGCTGGAGCGCAACACCAATTTCGGCTCGAAGGTGCGGACGCGCGGTGGCCCCCGGTGCCCACTCAAACGCGAGAGCAGCAAGGTGGCCGCTTCGTAAGCCATGGCTTCCACCGGCTGGTGCAGTGTGCTCAGGCCACGCGCCGCCGCCCATGGCTGATCGTCAAAGCCCAGCACTTTGAGCTGCGTGCCCACCTTGAGGCCGCGTGCGTGTGCTTCGTCGAGCACCGCTCCAGCCAGCAAGTCGGCGGACGCGAAAACGGTGGCGGGAAATTCGGCCCCGTCGAGGAAGCGGGCGGCCACCGTGCGGGCAGCGTGCGGATCGAATGAGCTGGTAAGTTCGGCGGTGGTGGAGCGCCCAGCCGCCGTCAGAGACTCGTGAAATCCGGCGCTGCGCTCCTCGAACACCCGCGAGGTAAAAATCTGATCCAGCTCGGTTTCGACCCAAATAGCGTAGAGGTGGCCCGCTTGTTGGGCGACAAACTCTCCGGCCAGCACGCCGCCGAGGTGGTTGTCCATCCGGGCGCAGTCCACGCCTTCGGCGTAAGCGTCCACCAACACCACCGGCTGCTGATCGCGCAAGCGGTTGTCGGTAAACATCTGGGTCAGGTTGTAGGTGGCCATCACCAGCCCGTCGGCTTGGTAGGCCAAAGTGTGGCTGCCCAAATAGCGCTCCAAGCGGGCGCGGTCGAGCAGCGGAAAGATCGCCACGTCGTAACGGGCTTCTTGAAAAGCGGCTTCGAGGCCGTCGAGCAGCCGGACATAAAACTCGGTGGTCACGACCGGCAGCAAAATACTGATGGTGTACGACTTGCCGCCCGCGATCCGGCGGGCGTGGGGATTGGGAACGTAATCGAGTTGGTGAATGGCGCTGAGCACCGTTTGGCGGGTGGAATCGCGCACGGCGGCGTGGTTGTTCAGAACCCGCGACACCGTGCCGACGCCGACGCCCGCCAGACGCGCCACGTCTTGAATGGTTGGTTTGTGCATTGGCGGCATTCTAACCCCAGAACGCGGCGGCGTGGAAGCAGCTTCCAAAGGCATTTAGAGTGGGAGGGGACAAAGGCCAGCCGGTTAGGGCGCAAAATGCGGACAAAGCCGGTGAAGCTGAAACGAAGGAAGTGAAGATGACCGAAGTTGAGCACACGCCCACCCAACCCAGCCGCGATGGCCACGCCAGTGGGAGCAGTAGCCACAGCCGTCCTTGGTATGTCTCGCTGCTGTTTGCGCTGGCAGCCGTTGCCCTGCTGCTCGGCGGCGCGTGGGTGTACGCCCGCTTGCAAAGCCCTTTTCCCTTTTTCGGCACCGCCTACACGCCGCCGCTGAGCGCTCCGAGTTTGTCCGGCACCGATCAAAGCGGCAACGCCTACACCTTTGCGCCGAACGGCAAAACCACCGCGCTGTTTTTCGGCTTCACCCATTGCCCCAACATCTGCCCGCTGAGCCTGACCTATTTGAATCAGCTGCGTGAGACATTACCCGCCGCCGAGCGCCAGAACTTTCAAATCGTGTTCGTCAGCGTCGATCCGCAGCGCGACACGCCGCCGCTCATCAAAAGCTATCTCAGCTTTTTCGGCAATGCGGTGGGCGTGCATATTCCCGAACCCCAACTGGCGAAGGTGGCGCTGAGCTACGGCGCGGCCTATACCAAAGCCGACATCAAAGGGCCGGACGATTATCAAGTCAACCACACCACCGCCACTTACCTGATCGACAAGCAGGGCAAAATCCGCTTGCTGTGGGACTACACCCAGTTGCCGCAGCTCAAGCGCTTAGAGGCCGACGTCAATGAGGTGATGCGGTGAGCTTGGCTGCTGCTCCCAGCGGCCTTGACGCCAATAATCTCAGTCCCAGCCTCAGTGAGTTGCTGGCCCTGCGCTTCGACGCTTGGGTCTGGCTGCCACTGATTTTGGTGGGCGCGTGGTACTTCGTGGCCTTTGCCCGCAGCCGCAAAACAAGTCCTAACGCTTGGCCGATCTGGCGGGCAGTGCTGTTCGGGCTGGCGCTGATCTGCACCGTGATCGTGACCCAGAGTCAGGCGATCACACTGACCCTCAACAGCATGGCGCTCTACATGGGCCGCCTGATGGTGCTGGCCGAACTGGTGCCGCCACTGGCCGTGCTGGGGATGCCGCGCCATCTCAAGATTTCGCGTGAGTCCGCGCTGGGCCGCGTCCTCAGCGTCATCCTCGATCCGTGGGTGGTGCTGGCGCTGTGGGTGGCTATCCTTATTTTCTGGAATATTCCAGCTGGATTTAACGCCAGCATCGTCACCAACACGGCCGGCGCACTCCTGCCAGGCTTGTACCTGCTGGGCGGCCTGCTGGTCTGGTCAGTGATTTTGCGGCCCCTGCCGAGCATTCAGGGGCGCAGTTTGGGCAACCGGGGCTGGTTCGGGCTGCTCAGCGGGCTGCCGATGATGGCGGTAGCGGCGGTGTGGCTGTATAGCCCCAAAGTGCTGTACACGCCTTACGTGAGTGCGCTGTGCTTGTGGAACCTGACTCCGCTGCAAAACCAGAGCATCAGCGGCTGGATCATGATGCTGGCGGGCCTGCCGGGCATGGCGGTGGCCTTGGTGCAACTGATGGGCTGGCTGATCGAACTCGCCGACAGCGGCACGCAAACGCCGCCTCCGCCCACCGCCTAAACTGCAGACATGTTTCCCACCCCAGCCCAAGCCGAGCAGCTTCTTCGAGAGGCCGAAGCGCTCAATCCCGGCGGCTGGGCGGCGCACTCGCGCTTTGTGGCACAGGCCGCCCGCGCCATAGCCGGGCATCATCCTGACCTCGATCCTGTGCGGGCTTACGTGCTGGGACTGCTCCACGATATTGGACGGCGGACTGGCCCCAACCAAGACCGACATATTTTGGATGGCCATGACTTTTTGCTCTCGCTCGGCTCCCCCGACGCCGCCCGCATCGCCCTGACCCACAGCTTTCCAGTGGCTGATCTGGCGACCTTACAGGGCGAGTGGGACGGCACCGCTCAGGAGTGGGCGCGGCTGAGTGAGCTGCTGACCGCCGCCCAGATCACCGAAGAAGACCGCTTGCTACAACTTTGCGACGCGCTGGCCCTGGCGGATGGATTTTGCACCGTGCAGGAGCGTTTGGTGGACGTGACCCTGCGCTACGGATTTAACGCGGCGACGCCGCACAAATGGCGGGCCATGCTCAAACTCAAAGCCGACTTTGACGTCAAATGTGAAAGAAATGTGTACAGCTTGCTGCCAGGATTGGTTGAGCGCCTGACGCAATGACCGGATTGACACAATTAACAAAAGAGCCAAAAAATGGGTCTGATGCAGGCGGTGTGATGAATTTGACATTTTGAAAGTGACCTGCAAGAGTTCTGTAGGTCACTTTCAGGCAGACTGGGCATTAAGGAGAACTAAAATCATGCACCAGAAGTTCATCAGCCCAGCATCCTTCTCGCGGGCGCTGTGTCATCTTGTGGCTTTGGGAACGTTATCGGCCAGCGAAGCCGTCAAATACCGCAGCGGTGTAGTGCCGCACGATTTTCAGTTGCTGCTGCCGCACGGCGCGGTGATGCGCCACAGTCCGGGCGGCTACGTTATTCAGGGCGGCAACCCCGGCGCGTTTCAGGCCGACCTGGCCTGGGCGCTGGCCTGAAACTTCCAACTTGGTTAGGGCTTAGAGCAGTTCTCCAAATTACGTCACCGGAATAGCGGCCTCCCGGCGACCCCATTGTCTTGTGCACAGCGGCACCCATCGGGCCTGCCCGCCTCCGTCCTGCTCGCTGTATTTCACTCCCGCTGGTCGGTCATAAGAATAGTATTTTTATGACAAATGCTTTAGGCGGTGACGCCTTCAGCGGAATAAGTATCAGCCGCCAGCCAAGCCCGCGCCACCGGATCACTGAGCAGCGCCACATTGACCCATTCGCCTTCGGTATTGGCCGAGAGCTTGAGCCGCACTTGCAAGTCAGGGTTAAGCTGATAAAAGCCCGTTTTGACGCGCTGCCACAGTTTGCGGGCTGGTTGATAATTGCTCCCTACTTCGGCGCGGGCCAGCACATGATTAAAGTAACTGCGCTTACGCCGCGCTTCCCTCAGCACACTCTCTGCGAAGGAGTCCAGGTTGAGCTGCAAGCTATCCACGTAAAAGCCTGTTCGGCGCTTGTGCAACTCAGCTTCATTGAGCGGCGGATCTTGTAAGGTCGAAGCGTAATTTGGCCCCAGCGCCAGCATCATGCTCAGGAAATAGTATTCTGCGCCTTCCGGCATTAAGCGCACCAATTTGTCGCTCACCAGCACGTCCAGCGCGGCGGGGCGCACCCGTGCGTAGATCAGGCCGAGGCTGCGCTGAGCATACTGGGCGTCCTGCGCGGCGCGGCTGAGGGCCAGTATCTGCGGCGTGCGGCCAAACACATCGGTCTGGGTCACGTCGGCTCCGCGCTCCAGCAATGCTTCTGTCAGCGCCAGATTGCCCGCCAGTACCGCCAACATCAGCGGCGTCAGGTTTTCGGGGGTGCGGTGATCCACGCCGTATTTGTCGGCGTCACTGAGTACCGAGCGCGGGTTGGCTCCGGATTCATAATTTTTGCGGTATTTGTCAGCCACCGCTTGCCACTGAATCTGGCGGTCTTTGGCATTGTTGCGCAAATACGCCTGAGCAGGCTTGATTTTGAGGTCACGCAGCTCGGTCAGCAAACTCTCGGAGCGGTTCAGCACCGCGAAATCCACCAACGAGCGGGCCACTTTGGCGTCACTCGGCTGGGTACGCACTTCATTTTCCATCCGGCGCAAGACTTCCGGCGTCCAGACTTCCCACGGCACCGGCTTTTGCTGCAAAATTCGGCGGCGAATATCACCGGCCTGCTCTTTTTTCCCTTGCAATTCCAGCTTGCGGGCCTCGCGCTCCCAGTCGTCGCGGCTGGCCTTTTTGACCTGGAGCTGCTCGGCTTCGTCGCCCAGCTCCACGCCCAGCAAGCTCAGCAGCGGGTGGCGGGTGTCAGCTTCAATCAGGGTCACGCGGCGGACGGCGCGGGTCACAGCCACATACAGGGCATTGACATAAAACTTGTAGATTTCCAGGGACTTATCGGTTTTGTCTTTGGCGCGGCTGTATTTGAGGTTGTCTTTTTGCAAATCAGCCAGTTCAACGCCCTCGGTGATCTGGCGGTAGGTGGCCCGCTCACCGCTGATAAAGTTGTACAAAATGATATTGGGATATTCCAGGCCCTTGGCTTCGTGAACGCTGAAGACCAGCGGCGTGCCAAAGACTTTGCGTGCCCCGGCTTTGTCGCTGTCGCGCAGCACCAATACAGCGTACTCGGTGCTGTCACGGGTCTGCTCATCAAGGTGCTTTTTGACCCGTACATCATCCGGCAAGAAGGTTACGCTGCCCGCTTCAGCCGCCACCGCCTCCACCAAAAAATTACTTTCGCGGTCAATGCTGCCAAAGCGGGCGTGCTTGATTTTGAGCAGATCATTGGCGACCCGCGTGACCTGCGAGGCGTTGCGGAAATTGGCCCGAAGAACATTGATGGCTTGCCGCTCAGCCAAAGCGGGATCATTCCACAGCAGCGTTTTCACTGCCGCCCACGAAAAGAAATTGGGGTGGACAATCTGGTTGCTGTCGCCGCACAGCAAAAACTGGCCGGGCACTTTAAGGCTTCTGAGAATCAGCGCAAGTTGAGCCGCCGTCAGGTCTTGTACCTCGTCCACCACCACAAAGTCCACACTGGGCGAGACCTGCGGCAAATACTCGGCGGCCAGCAGACTGGAATCGTATAAGCGTGCCTCGGCCAGCCAATTCAGGTAATTTTGAAAGAACTGGTCAATCAGCGGACGCTGCTCGGCGGCGTAAATAGATTGCCGCACCCCCAGCCCAAGGTACGCTTCACGGCTCAGCGGGCCGCTCGGCGAACTGCTCAGCACGCCCCGAAACTCCTCAAACAGTTGGTGGGCGTCGGTGAAGCTCAGATTAGGTTGCCGCACAAACCAAGTTTGAAAATCCTCAAAGCGCACTTCACGTCCCCTCGGTACCCGAATGGTGGACAGGTAATCTTTGAACGACAAAAACTGCACGTCTTGGCTCTCATTTTCAAAGCCGTGCGCGGCGTACAGCTCAGCGGCGCTTTGGGCCAGATATGGTGAGAGCGTGACATACAGCACTTGGCCGGGTAATTCGCGCAGCTTTTGCAGGGTCAGGGCGGTTTTGCCGCTGCCCGCCGACCCCACCAAAATCACCGGCGCAGGCGTGCGGTACACGGCGTCTTGAGTATCGTCAAACGAAATCACTTTGTCCAGCACGTGAAATTCGCGGCGGCTGGGATGCAAATAGCGCACTGGATGGGCGCGAGCGCTGATCTGTTCGGGGCTGTCGGAATCGGCGGAAAGCAGCTTGGCCTCGTCAAACTTGCCGGAATCCATTTTGCTGAGGTCGAGCGCCGCTCCGCGCAGAAAACGCGATTTCTCGTAGGCGTGCTGGTGAATGACTTCCAGCGCCAGACAGATTGTTTGCGAATCGTGCTTGACAAAAGTGAGCAGCAAGCGGTTGGTGTCGTCCAATTTGGCGCGGTAATACTGACCTTGGGCAAGCTTTTTGATGTCTGGGGTACGGAAATCGTCACGCTCTACCGCTTCACGCACTTTGGCAAGCTGTTTTTTAACCTTACTGGCATCAAGGTCGTGGTAAGTCATAAAACGCATGGGTTTCAGTTTGGCACACAGCAGCGCAAAGGGCCGCTCCATTCCTCAGCGGCCCTCCTCTACCCAGTTTTGAGGCGCTCTAGAACTGCGCCAGCACTTCTTCCAGCCGCACCTTTTGGGCGCTGAAATCAATGACGCGGCGGCGTTCTTCCTCGGTCACTTCGGCGGGGGCGCGGGCCACAAAGGCTTCGCTGCTGAGCTTGCCCTGCGCCTGCTTAATCTGCTTGTCCAGCTCAGCCAGGCGCTTTTTCTGCTTGCCCAGCCACTCGGCGGTGTCCACCGTGCCGTCGAGTGGGGCGCGGATAATCACGCCCGCATCCACGGCGCTCAGCGTGCGGCCCGAAAGCTGAGGTACCAGCGTCACGCGAGCAATGCCTTCCACCACGCGGGCGTTGTCGCTGACCAGGCTGGCCGCTTCGCCCTCCACCGCCACTTCCAGGCGGTCTTGCGGCGAGAGGCCCAGCTCGTTTTTGAGGACGCGGGCGGCGCTCACGGCGGCGCGGAGCCGGGTAAAGGCCTGGGCCGCTTCGTCATCTTGCAGGGCAGGGTTGGTTTCCGGCCAAGCGTGAACCGCGACTTGGCGGCGGTGGCCCAGCGCCTGATACAGCTCGGAGGTGATGAACGGCATGAACGGGTGCAGGAGTTTGAGGATGTGTTCCAGCACCAATTTCAGCGTCGCCAGCGTGCCGATGTTCGCCGCACTCATGCTGGGCTTGGCCGCTTCCAAATACCAATCGCAGTACTCGTCCCAGGTAAAAGCGTAAATGGTGCGAATCGCCGCGCCAAGGTCGAAAGCGTCCAAGTGCGCTGTGACTTCCGCCGTCACCGCGTTAAGGCGGCTGATGATCCAGCGGTCGGCCAGGGTCAGCAGCTCCTTATGTTCGGCCAGGTGAGCCAGCAGGTCGCCGCTGCGCGGGTTGACCCCTTCCGGCATCTGCGAGGCGGCGCGGACATACGGGGCCAGCAGACCGTCGTCGGGCAGATCGGCGGCCACTTCCGAGAGGCGCAGGCGCACGAAGCGGGCGGCGTTCCAGAGTTTGTTGGCAAAGTTGCGGCCCTGCTCGTAGCGGCGGGCGTCGTGGCGGATGTCCTGACCGCCAGTGCTCAGGTAAGCGAAGGCGAAGCGCGAGGCGTCCACCCCGTATTGGTCAAAGAGTTCCAGCGGGTCAATGCCGTTGCCCTTGCTCTTGGACATTTTCTGGCCCTTGCTATCGAGGTACAGGCCGTGCAGCATGATGGTATTGAAGGGAGCCTTGCCGGTCAGGCCGTAGGCGGCCATCTGCATCCGGGCCACCCAGAAGAACAAAATGTCGTAGCCCGTGACCAGCACCTGCGTCGGATAGAACTTGAGGAAATCTTCGTTGCCCGCGTCAGGCCAGCCGAGGGTGGAAAACGGCCACAAGTTGGAGCTGAACCAAGTGTCGAACACGTCGGGGTCACGCTTCAAGGTGAGGTGGGCATACTGCGGGTCGGCGTCGCAGTCCAGATCCGGATTTTCCGGCGAAGGCACGTAGATGTTGCCCTGCTCGTCGTACCACGCCGGAATCTGATGGCCCCACCAGAGCTGGCGCGAGATGTTCCAGTCGCGGATATTTTCCAGCCAATCGCGGTTGACTTTGGTGTAGCGCTCCGGCACGAACTGCATTTCGCCTTTGTCTAAGCCCGCCAGCACCTGCTGGGCCAGCGGCTTGACATTGACAAACCACTGCAAGCTGACGATGGGTTCCACCGGGACTTTGGTGCGCTCAGACAGACCAATGGCGGTGTCGTGGTCTTTTTCTTCGACTAAATCGCCACTTTCAACGAGCGCTTTGACCACCGCTTTGCGGGCGGCGAAGCGCTCCAAGCCGCGAAACGGTTCGGGCACCAGATCAGAGGTCAGGTTGCCACTCAGGTCGATCACGCTGGGGCGGGCCAGGTTGTGCCGCTCGCCGATTTCAAAGTCGGTGGGGTCATGCGCGGGGGTGATTTTGAGTGCGCCCACGCCGAAGTCGCGTTCTACGGCGCTATCGGCAATGATCGGAATGAGTCGGTCGGTCAGCGGAATCCGCGCCTTCATCCCGACCAGATGCCTGAAGCGCTCATCTTCGGGATGAACGGCGATGGCCTGATCGGCGAAAATCGTTTCGGGCCGTACGGTGGCGATCAGAATTTCTCCGGCCTCGCCGTTGCTGGCCGCCGCCTGCGAATCTTCCAATTTGTAGCTGAGGGTAGACATCTTGCCCTTGCGGACTTCGCGGTCAATTTCCAGCTCGCTGAGGGTGGTCTGGGCGGCGGGGTCCCAGTTGACGATCCGCTCGCCCCGGTAGGCCAGACCCTCGTGGTAAAGCTTGACGAACTGATGCCGCACCGCTCGCGAAAGCCCCTCATCCATGGTGAAGCGCTCGCGGGTCCAGTCGGCGCTGACGCCGAGGCGGCGAAGTTGATCCAAAATGGTGCCGCCCGATTCGTTTTTCCAGCTCCAAACTTTTTCCAAGAAAGCCTCGCGCCCCAGGTCGTGCCGGGTCACGCCGCCGTCACGGAGCTGCTTTTCCACGACCACTTGCGTGCTGATTCCGGCGTGATCCATGCCCGGCAAGTACAGCGCTTCAAAGCCCGCCATGCGCTTGTAGCGGGTCAGGGTGTCGATCAGGGTGTTGTCTAAGGCGTGCCCGAGGTGCAGGCTGCCGGTCACGTTGGGCGGCGGAATGACAATGGTGAAGGGAGGCTTGGCGCTGGTGGCGTCAGCGCGGAAGGGTTCTTCAAACCATTTTTTGGCCCAGGCCGGTTCGGTGGCGGCGGGGTCGAAAGCCTTGGGCAGTTCGTTGAGGGCGTCAGGGTTGATGGTATTGGGGTTGATGGTATTGGGTTCAGTCATTGAATTACTCCTGTGGGAAGGAAAGCGTCAAAATTCCAATCTAATTTGGGGTTGCTCAGCGGCACCCAGCGAAACCGGAACAACTGCTCGTCGGCGCGGTGATCCCAGGTTCCGGGCAAGCCAGGCGGCGAGGCGAGCCGAAAGAAGTGCCGCATCTCGCGTTTTTGATGCTCGGCGTTGATCCATACGACGCTGCCCAGATACAGCGGAGCCCCGAAGCCAGTGCGTCCGGTTTCTTCTCGGCATTCGCGGCTGGCGGCCTCGGCAGGTGTTTCGCCCAGTTCCACGCCGCCCGCCGGAACTTGCACGCCGGAGTCGTCGGGGACGTGGTCAAAGGCGAGCAATTCAGCTTCAGCAGAAAGGCGTGTGACCATGCAGACGGCCTTTTCGCGCAGTCGCCTCAGCTGAGCCACCTGCCGAGCTTCCCCCAATTCATTAAAGAGGGTTTGGATAAATTTCTGGTCAACTTCGCTTACCATCACCGCCAACCTCGCAAGAAGGGAAAGACAAGGCGAGGCAACAAAAAACGCCCCATCCGCTGACTGCTGCGGACGAGACGCCGTTAAGGTCATTCCCGTGGTACCACCGCTCTTCCCGCCTCGGCAAAGAGGCAAGCCCTTGAACGCGCTGTAGCGGGCGCACCCGGAGAAGTCTACTGAGCCTGCCGATGAATCCAGCAGAGCTGTTCTTTCCTCATGCTCGCGGGCGACGTTCTCCGGCGGCGTTTCCCAGCTTCTTCTCAGTCTAGCCAGGGGCTAGAGAAGCTTTCTCTGTGGGCGCTCACAGCGGGTACTCTTCCCGGTCACTGCACGGCCGAGTATAGCGCAAAACAGCGGACGTCTCTCACAAAAACCTATGAAATACTCCGCGAATGCGCTTTCTTAACCTCCGCACCCTGACCCTCTCTCTCCTTTTACTGGCCCCCGTAGCCCAAGCCCAAAGCGCCGCTCCAACCACGCCTCTCACTGCCGCGCCCACGAGCCAAACTGCGCCGCTCAAGCTTCCGGCGGGCGTGCAGTTCGTGACTTCTGTTGAGGGCATCAGCGAGTACAGGCTCACCAACGGCCTCAAAGTGCTGCTGGCCCCTACCGCCTCCAATGCGCTGATGACGCTGCACGTGACCTACTTGGTCGGCAGCGTCAACGAGGGCCTGGGCGAAGGCGGCATGGCGCACCTGCTGGAGCACATGCTGTTTAAGGGCACGCCCACCAACAAAGACATTCCGGCCCTGCTGCGCGAGCGCGGAGCCAACGCCAACGCCGATACCCACGCCGAATACACCGATTACCACGCCACCCTGAACGCCACCAAAGCCAATTTAGACTTTCTGACGGGTTTGGAAGCCGACCGGATGGTCAACAGCTTGATTCGGCCAGAAGACCTCGCCAGCGAACTCAAAGTGGTCATCAACGAGTTCGACAACGGCGAGAACAATCCGGGAAATTTGCTGTTCAAGGCCACTCAGCAAGCCGCCTTTGAATTTCACCCGATTGGCCGCAGCGTCATCGGCAACCGCTCGGAAGTCATCAGTGTTCCGGCCAGCAGCCTCAAGACCTTTTACCAGAAGTACTACCAGCCGGACAACGCGGTGGTGACGCTGACGGGCAACTTCGATCCGCAGTACGCCTTGGAGCGGCTTGGAGCCACCTTCGGCAAAATCGCCAAGCCGGTTCGCAGCGCCAGCACCACCCTGACCAAGGACTACACCGTGGAACCGCCACAAAGCGGTGAGCGCACCGTCAGCATTCGGCGGGTGGGCGCTTCACCGCTGCTGATCAACAGCTACCACGCGCCCGCCGAAACCCACCCCAACAACGCCGCGCTGAGCATGTTGGCGGCGGTGCTGAGCGAGCAGCCCGACGGCAGGCTGTATCAGAAATTGGTCGCCAGCAAGTTGGCGGTGGGCGCGGGCATGAACGTGGACTCGTACAACGTACCGGGCCTGACGAGCTTCGTGGTCAGCCTCGCGCCGGACGGGGACGTAACCAAGGCCAGAGCCGCCCTGCAAGGCGTGCTGGACGGTATCGCCAAAGACCCCATCACCGACGCCGACGTGACCCGCATCAAAAACCAAGTCATCGCTTACATTAACCGCCTCTCCGCCGACCCTGCTGCCACCGCCGAAGGAATCATTTCGGGGCTGCCGACAGGAGATTGGCGCACCTTTTTTGCTCAGCGCGACGCTTTTTTGGCGGTCACGGCGGCGGATGTTAACCGCATGGCGCAGACGTACCTGAAGGCCAGCAACCTGACGGCGGGCACTTTTTATCCCACCCTCAAGCCCGATCTGGTGACGGTGCCGATTGCGCCGAGCGTGGCCGAGACCTTAAAGAACTTCAAGCCGCGTGCCGCGCAGGCGCAGGGCGAGAATTTGAACACCGCTCCTGCGGCGTTGGAAGCCCGCGTAGAGCGACTCACCTTGCCGAGCGGCGTCAAAGCGGCCTACCTGAAAAAGGCCGTTCAGGGCAACCGGGTGCTGCTCAGCCTCAATCTCGACTTTGGCAACGAAGCCAGCGAGAGCGGCGTCCGCACCCGCGACGCGGCGGGTTACATCGACAGCCTGCTGCTGCGCGGCTCCGAGAATCTGAGCATTCAGCAACTGCGCGACCAGCTTGCTAAGCTCAACGCCACCCTCAGCATCAGCGGCGGCTCGACGGGCCTGAACCTCAGCGTAACCTCGCCGCCGGAGAATCTGGCCGCCGCCATGACGCTGGCCCGCACGGTGCTGCGCGAACCGCTGTGGCCCGAAAGCGACTTTGAAGACCTCAAGAGGGGCACGCTCAGCAACTTGGAAAGCGCCAAGACCGAACCCAACGCGCTGGCAAGCGTCGCGCTGGGCCGCGCTTTTATGCCGGAAGGCACCAAGCGTGGCAGCCGTTTTTATGGCCGCACCTTTGACGAGCGCATCGAAGACCAGAAAGCGCTGACCCTGGCCGATGTCAAAGCGGCTTACACCAAGTTGTGGGGCCTGTCGTCGTCGGCGCAGCTCGCAGTCGTGGGGCCACTGGACAAAGCGGTGGTGGAGAGCAGCGTCAGTCAGCTGCTGGCGGGCTGGACTTCCGGCGTGCCGTACCAGCGCCTGAGCAGCCCGCTGGTGATCGCCAAGCCGCAAACCCTGAGCATTCAGGTGGCCGACAAAACCGGCGCGGTGCTGCGGGCCTCGCAAAACTTTGCACTCAAAAATACCGATCCCGATTACGCGCCGCTGCTGATTGCCGTGCAGATTCTGGGCGGTGACGGCCTGTCCTCGCGCCTTGCCGACCGGATTCGCCAAAAGGAAGGACTGAGCTATTCGTCTGGTGCCAGTATCAGCGTAGACACCGATGAAGCGCTGGGCAGCTTCGACGTGTCAGCTACCGCTTCACCCAAAGATTTGGGCAAGGTGGAGACCGCCATCCGCGAGGAAGTCGCCCGCGCCCTCAAGGACGGTTTCACGGCCAGCGAGGTCAGCAAAGTGCAGGCCGCCATTGCTCAGGCCACCGCTGCCAACCGCAGCGACGACGGCAACTTACTGGGGGCGCTGGCTTCGCAACTGTACTACGGTCAGACCTTTGCCGACAGCGCCCAATTGGACGCCCGCATTCAGGCCGTGACTCCGGCCAGCGCTCTGGCGGCATTTAAGAAATACGTCGATCCCAGCAAGTTGGTGGTGGTTAAGGCGGGGAGCTTTTAGAGCGGTAGATTCGAGATCAATTGATCCGCAATAAAAAATGGAAGGCCGCTCGAATTGCAGCGGCCTTTGTTGTGGAGCAGGTTCGTTGCCTCGTCGCTCTCTCACAAGGACAAAGGGTCAATCAACACTTCGCTAAATACACACGTCCAACCGGCTCAGCCCCCGAATCACAAAGCCGCCCACGTACTCCGACGCGGCGGTGGCATCAGTCAGCCGCAGCGTCGGCGCGTGGCGAACCAGTGCCCGCAAGCTGAGGGCCAACTCCAAGCGGGCCAGCGGCGCACCGAGGCAGTAATGTTTGCCCAGCCCGAAGGTCAGGTGCGGATTGGGGTCACGGCTCAGGCGCAGCTCGTCAGGCTTCTCAAAGCGGCGCGGGTCGCGGTTACCGCTGGCGTAGATCAGGGCCACTTGATCACCCATCTTGAGCGGCGTGCCGTTCCATTCCAAATCCTCCAACACGTAGCGCTCGAACATCGGCAGCGGGGTATCGAAGCGCAGCAGCTCCTCCACGGCGGTGCGGAAGAGGGGCAGGCTGTCTTCGGATTGAGCCGCCTCCACCAGCTCGGCCCACTTCTCCGGTTGCCTCAGCAGCGCCAGCACGCCCGCCGACAGGCCGTTGACGCTGGCTTCATGTCCGGCGTTGAGCAGCAGAATGCAGGTGTCGGTCAACTCGGACTCGCTCAGCTTCTGGCCGCCGTCTTCGACTTGCACCAGCGCGGTGATCAGGTCATCTTTTGGCTCGGCCCGGCGCTGGGCAGCGAGGCGGCGAATCAGGGCGCTGAATTCCACCACCGCACTCTCGGCCTCAGTTTGCTGGTCGGCGCTGTAGTTCGGCTCATACAGCTTGACAATGGCCGCCGACCAGGGGCGCAGCAAACCGCGCTCGGCTTCCGGCACGCCCAGCAGTTCGGCAATCACCCGCACCGGCAGCGGCTCGGCGTAATCGGCCACCACGTCAAAGCTCGGCCCCAACTGACTCAGGTACTCTTCCAGCATCGCCTCGATGCGCGGCTGCAAAGTTTCCACCCGGCGCGGCGTGAAGGCTTTGCCCACCAGCGAGCGCAAACGTGTATGCTTTGCGCCCTCGGAATCGAGCATGTGGTTGCCGTTGAAGGCGTCGAAGTGCGCCTGCGCCGGGTCGGGCGGCGGCCAGCCGAGTTCGTCGCGGGAGTACAGGTGGGTGAGGGTGCGCCCAAAACGCTTGTCGCGCAGGATGCCGGAGATGTCGTCGTAGCGCAGGAAAACGGTCTGCTTGATGGCCGCGTCGTAAAAAATCGGCGTGGTGTCGCGCCATTCCGAGAGCAGCGGGTAAGGATTCTGGACAAAGGCCGGATCGGTCAGCGGCAGAGTGGGGGGCGCGGGAGGCATTCTCCGAGAATAGAGCGGGCGTCAACTGGAGGAGTTAAAACGCTAAAACTTCGCCGCTCCCATTCACAGCTGCGCGTGAAGCGCCCGCGACAACTCGCCCGCCGCCTTGATGCCCGCGTTGAGCAGTTCCATATACTGCTGCGGAGCAATCGGCTGGCCTTCCGCGCCGCCCTGCGCTTCCAGAATCAGGCCCTTGGAGGTGGCCACCACGTTGAGGTCAGCGCTGGCCTGCATGTCCTCGCTGTATTCGAGATCGACCAACAATTCGCCGCCCACGTAGCCCACGCTCACTGCTCCCAACTCGTGCAGCAGCGGCCACTCGCTGAGCGTACCTTTGCGAATCAGGCGGTCGGAGAGGTCGAACAGGGCCGCGTATCCGGCCAGCAGACTGGTCACGCGGGTGCCGCCGTCGGCTTGCAGCACGTCGCAGTCGATAATCAGGGTCTGGTTTTTGAAGGAGCGCAGGTCGGTGACCGAGCGAAACGAGCGGCCCAGGAGGCGCTGAATCTCGTGCCGACGCCCATTTTGCATATTGCGCTCGCGGTTTTGGCGGTCATGGGTGGCACGCGGAAGCATTAGGTACTCGGCCATCAGCCAGCCTTCTTTCTTGCCACGCATGTGGGGCGGCACTTTCTGATCAACGGACACGGTGGCCAGCACCTTCGTCTGACCGAGTTCCACCAGAGCGCTGCCCTCGGCGTAAGCGTTGATGTTGCGGCTGACTTTGAGGGGGCGGGCTTGATCGGCAAAGCGGTCTTGTCTCATCTATTTTGTCTCATAAGGTCTGTCTCATCTGGCAACACTCTCTTGTGTAAGTTGGTTTAACTCGGCGTGTTCGACCTTCACCGTGTGGCCCAGCAAAGCCGCCATCACGGACGCGACCTCGACAGGGTTTCCGGTGGCGAAGTAACGCACCTCTCCAGAAACGTCTGAGGCTACACTTCCCAGCACCTGCACCGTGCGCCGGGCCACTGCCGCGCCGGAGTCGAGCAGCGCGAAGGTGTTCCCAAACTCGGCTCGGATACTACTCGCCAGAAAGGGAAAATGCGTGCAGCCCAGCACCAGCTGGTCGGCTCCAGCAGCGGCAGCGGGCGCTAGAGCCTCACGCAAAGCGGCCCGCGTTCGCGGCGAGTCGGCTTCTCCGGCTTCGACCAGCGGCACCAATTCAGGGTGACTCAGGCGCAGCACCCGCACCCTAGCGGGCACCGCGAACTGCTGAATCACCTCTTCCAAGAGCGCCCCACGCAGCGTGACCGGTGTGGCCAGCACCGCCACCGTGCCGCTCTGAGTGGCCGCCACCGCTGGCTTGAGCGCTGGAACGAGGCCCACGATTGGCAAGGTGTGGCCGTACCGCGCCCGCAAAAAGTCGAGGCTAAAGGCGCTGGCGGTGTTGCAGGCGATCACCGCGCCCGCGCAGCCCTGCTGACGCAACCAATCGGTGCAGGCGGTGGTCAGGGTTCGGACTTCGGCCTCTGAGCGGCTGCCGTAAGGCACGTGGGCCGTGTCGGCCAGATACACGAAATCCTGATGCGGCAGCGCCCGCCTGAGTTCGCTCAGCACGCTCAAACCGCCCATGCCCGAATCGAATACCCCGATGGGCCGCTGAAGTGCGGGAGAAAAAGAGGTCATAGCTCTGCAGAGTCTAACGGTTTGCTGAGCTGACCTTCGGCTGTCTGTTCTCAAGGTATCGTGGAGCCATGTACGGGCTGAACCCACCGCTGAAGACCTTGTTCGCTCTTCTTTGCCTCACTCTTCCGGCAGCCAGCGCCCAAGCCGCCCCAGCTGCATTGCCCTTTTCTTACACCAACTTTCAACTCGGTCTGCTCGGCGGGTACGCAGATGGCCGCAGCGTGCAGGTGTTTGCCAATTACAATAACCTCGCCGGCCCGCTGGGGCTACGGCTGAGTGTGGGCCGCAGCAGCAAGGAGGGCGGTTTTGACGAAGACGCCGACTTGGGCTTACTCGGCACCCTTAGAGAGCAGAGGAAGAGCGGCCTGATCAGCAGCGAGCGGGCCAGCGCCCTCTTTTTCGGTTTGGGGGCGACCTATGACCTCGGCCAGCAAATTCCGGGTTTGGAAACCAGCTTCTACGGCGGGCTGCGCTATGGCCGGTTCAACTCGCGCCTGACCTACAAAGGCGGCCAGTACACCGATTATTCCAGCAGCGCTTTGGGGGTGGGCCTCGGCTCTCAGGCAGCCTACTTGCTGACCAATTCGCTCAGCGTAGTGGGCGACGTGGGAGTAGATCAGTATTCGAGGAGCGGCCCTATCGTCAGCCGTGACGACAGAAATAACACCGACACCTTCAAGCCCGGTGAGGGCGGCTACGACACGATCAATAAAGCCGTCAAGCGCCCCGGCACGGTGCTGAAGGTGATGCTGGGCGTGAGATACAGCTTTTAGAAGGCGGGACACGGCCAAGCTGCCCGGACGCCCCTCACAACCCCGCCTCCCGTATACTGCCTGCATCGTGAACGGAACCATTCAAATCAGCGAGGCGGCGCTCGCCTCTTTAATCGGCCTGACGGCCCACGAAATTCCCGGCGTGGTGGGCATGGCCCCGGCCAACCTCAAAGAAGGCCTCCAGCGCGTGCTGGGCCGTGCTCAGGCCCGTGACGGCGTGGTAATCGTCAAAGACGGCGGCAAGACCAGCGCCGACCTTTACGTGGTGATGGCTTACGGCGTCAACATTCCAGCGGTGGCCCAAAACATCGCCGAGCGAGTCGAACACACCGTCAAAACGCAAGCGGGTCTGGAACTCAGCTCCACTCGCGTTCACGCCGTGGGAGTGCGCCATGTCTGAACTCAATCCGTCCAATGCAACTGAACCGAGCACCCCTCTAGCCAAACTCGCCCTACAACCTAAAGACCTCGCCGCTATGCTGCGCTACGCCACCGATTGGCTGGGCGTCTACCGCGAGCAGGTCAACGCGCTCAACGTCTATCCGGTGCCCGACGGCGACACCGGCACCAATATGCACCTGACCATGCAGTCGGTGCGGCGCGAACTCGACACCTGCGACGAGCGCGTCATGAGCAGCGTGGCCCGCGCCATCAGCTACGGCGCACTGCTGGGCGCGCGCGGCAACAGCGGCGTGATCCTGAGCCAGCTCCTCAAAGGCTTTGCTGAGACCATCAAGGACGCCTCCCAAGTCGATGCCAAGTTACTGATCAGCGCCCTGAACGCCGCCCAGAAAAGCGGCTACGGCGCGGTGATGAAGCCGGTGGAAGGCACCATCTTGTCGGTGGCACGCGGCGTCGCTGAGGGGGCAAAGGGAGAAACGCCCGACGCGGTGCTGGAGCAGGCCCTCTTTTCCGGACAGGCCATGCTCGACAAGACCCCCGACATGCTTCCGGCGCTCAAGCAGGCTGGCGTGGTCGACAGCGGCGGGCAAGGCTACCTGTATTTGCTGGAGGGAATGCTCGGCCAGTTGCGCGGCGATCAGTTACCGCCCGAGCCGGAAGTCACCCACTACGCCCAGCAGCAGTTTGAAAACGAGGAATTCGGCTTTTGCACCGAGTTCTTGATGAGCGAGGCCACCCAGCCGATTGAAGCCATCCGCGAGCTGGTCACGCCGTTTGGCGACAGCCTCTTGGTGGTGGGCGCGGAGGGTTACGTCAAGGGCCACATCCACACCAACCGCCCTGACGAGTTGCTGGCGGCAGTGGGCCGGCACGGCAAGATGCTCAAAACCAAAGTCGAGGACATGTCCGAGCAGCACACCGAAATTCTGGGCATGGCGGGCGCAGCAGCGCGGGCCGAGGAAGAAGTGCCGCCGAGCGGCTTGGTGGCGGTGGCCAACGGCTACGGGGTGGTCAAGGTGTTCCGTTCACTAGGAGCGCGAATCGTTTCGGGCGGGCAGACCGCCAATCCCAGCGTGCAGGACATTGTGGACGCGGTGCGGAGTGTCAGCGCCGAGAAAGTTTTGGTGCTACCCAACAACAAAAACGTGCTGATGGCCGCTCAGAAAGCCGCCGAACTCTTGGATGGCCGCGCCGTGGTCATTCCCACCCGCACCTTGGGACAGGGCATGGGCGCGGCGCTGAGCTTTCAGGCCAGTGAGAATGCCGCCGACCTCGCCGCGCAGATGGAGGAAGCTGCCAAGAGTGTCACCACGCTGGAGGTCACGCGGGCCAGCCGGGCCACCGTCATCACCACGGCGGCGGGCAAGGAGCTGCACATTGCCGACGGCGACGTGATCGGCCTGCAAGACGATGAACTGGTGCAGGCAGGCGGCTCACCTGAAGATGCGGTGCTGGAGATGCTGAGAGCGGCCCACCAGGGCCAGGAAGTCGTGGCCGT
This sequence comes from Deinococcus detaillensis, assembly GCF_007280555.1. Classification (NCBI taxonomy): domain Bacteria; kingdom Thermotogati; phylum Deinococcota; class Deinococci; order Deinococcales; family Deinococcaceae; genus Deinococcus; species Deinococcus detaillensis. The sequence goes on from NZ_VKDB01000004.1 coordinate 102,157, forward strand.
GTTCGGCGGGCCACAAAAATCGCAGGCCGACTTGGAAGCGCTGGCCGAGCGCATCAGCAGCGAATTTGCCGAGGTGGAAGTCGAAACCCACGCGGGCGGGCCCGATTTGTACGACTACCTGGTGACTCTGGAATAAAAAGAGCTGTCGAAGAAAAAAGCTGTAGTGGAGAGCCGAGAGAATGACATCAGTCTTCTTTGCGGCTCTCTTGTTTAGGAACAGTGTTGGGCCTCATCTCACGTTTCCCCCATATCCGTTAACCCGCCCCTCTGATACGGCTTCCTCCGATGTTTTACAAAAATGCGCCCCCACTCTTCTCAGGGTCTCTTTTCCGTCAGGCGTTTTTGCCTTCTTCAGTCGGGCCAACCATTTTGTCATGACGAATTGACCGGACTCCTGATCACCTGCGCTAAAGTGCGGGGCGTGCCTTCCCGCTCTCCTCTGCGTTTACCGCGCCGCCCGCTCAAACCGCTCAAAGTCACGCTGAATACTGCCCGTTTCAACTCAGCGCTGAGGCCGCCGCTGAACGCTCCACTTCGGCGCACTGTCCGCAGCCGCATTGAAACGGGGCGGCTGGTGCTGTACAGCGTGGTGGCGGGCGCGTTGGTGGGCGTGCTGGGCATTGGGCTGCGCTTACTTCTGGCACAAGTCCTCGACTGGGGCGCGGCCATCACCGGCTACAGTCCGCCCGGCACTCCCGGCGAGGGGGGCCTGCTGATGGCCTTTGGCGAGGCGCTGCCTTACGGCCTGCTGGCTTTGCCCGTGGTGGCGGTGCTGGCAGCGTGGCTGACGCAGGGCAGTCCTTCCGACCCGCTTTCCGAGACGGTCAGCGCTTACCACCGGCGCGGCGGCACCCGGCTGAGTACCCAGCTGCGCCTCTTGGGAGCCAATTTGCTGGGCTACGGCGTGGGTCTGCCGATTGGTCGGGACTCTACTTTTACGGCGCTGGGCGGCTTCTCGGCGCGGCTGCTGGCCCGATTTGGGCGCATCAGCGTGGCCGAAGACCGCCAACTGACTTTGGCGAGCGTGGCCGCCGCGCTGGGGCTGGTGCTGCACGCGCCGCTGGTCGCCGCCGTGCTGCTGGCCGAGGTGCTGTACCGCCGATTCGAATTTGAATTTGAAGTGCTGATGCCCTGCGTGCTGGCGTCGGTCAGCGCTTACGCGGTCTACGGGCTGGCGTTCGGCGCAAGCCCGCTGTTTGACGTGCCGACGTTGCAAGCCCCCAGCGCCCTGCAATTGCCGCTCTACGCGCTGATTGCGCTGGTCACCACCGCAGTCGCCTGGGTGGGTGTCTGGCTCTCGCGCCTGTGGCCGCAGAATTGGCTGAGCGGCTGGCCGCGTCTAGTCTGGGCGGGGCTGTTCGGGCTGGCAACAGCGGCAGCGGCGTTTTATTTCACCCCAGCGGTGCTGGGCGGCGGCGCAGGCTGGGCGCAGCTCTCACTCTCGGGCTTTTTGGGCGGCGAGGCGCTGGCGGGCGGCGGCTGGAAATGGGTGCTGCTGGCACTCGGGGTGCGGCTGGGCTTCGGAGGCGGGGTGCTGCCCTCGGTGGCCACCGGCGCTTTGATCGGGGTGGGGCTCAACGCCACTTTGCCCACTCCGCTCGATCCCACCGTCTGCGCTCTGGTGGCGGCGGGAGCCTACCTCACCGTGACACTCAATATCCCGCTGGCCGCCGCCCTGCTGGCCGCGACGTGGGGCGGCGACGCCCTGCTGCCTGCCGCGCTGATCTCGTCGGGAATCGCTCACCTGCTCAGCGGCCAACTCGGTTACGTGGAAGGACAGTTGCGCGACCGCCGCGCCGCCGAGTTGCAAGTCATCACCCCGACCACCACCATTCTCAGCGCCGCGCCGCCGCAGAGCAGCGAAGACGCCTTTTACCGCGTGGCTGTGCCGCCCGCTTGGCTGGGCGCACGCATCAGTTTGCTGAGTTTGCCGAGCGGAGCGCAGGTGGTGGGCTTGGAGCGCGGCGAAACGATTCTCAGCGCCACCCCCGACCTTAAATTGGAGAACGGCGACGTGCTGGACATCGTGGCCAGCGACGCCGCTTTCGGTGAGTTGCGCGAACTGCTGAATCTGGGGTGAAGTCGGGCGTGGAAACTGAACGCCTTCAGCGCTCCACTTTCCCTTGAGTCAGTATCCCGCAAGCCCAGTGAACCCGCTCCGGCAGACTGCCCCGCCCCTTCCTACCGAGTTCAGTTGATGAAGAGATTAGGCCTGCGCAACCTCAAGGCAACTTGAGTCGTCAGACGTTACCCTGAGTGCTTATGCGCCTCGCCCGCTCTCTACTCTCCGTATTCGGCACAACCCTCGGTTTTTCGTACGTCAACGCTTACCGCTACCGCACCTTGCAGCAGCGCACCCAGCTCGGCGGCCTGACGCGGCCCCTCAAAGTCGTGCTGCTCTCAGATTTGCACTACGGCAACTGGATCGGGCGCGGCTCGGTGCGGCGCTGGGTGCGCTCGGCCATGGAGCAGCAGGCCGACTTGATCGTCATTACCGGCGACTTCTTGGACAGCAGCGTGTCGTACCGGCCCATCAAGACGCTCATCAAAGAACTCTCGGCACTTCAGGCTCCGCTGGGCGTCTACGGCGTCTTCGGCAACCACGATTGGACGAGCTTAAATACCCAGCCAGTTCGCGCCCGCTTCGCCCAGCAGCTCGCCGAGGCGGGCATCACCATCATCAACAATGCGGGCGTGCAGCTCAGAGACGACTTTTATTTGTGCGGCATCGATGACTGGTGGTTCGGTAACCAAGACCTCCAATCCACCCTACAAGCCAAAACCGGCGGGGCCACCTTGATGCTCTCGCACAACCCCGACTTTTTGCCGCACGTGCCGGAAGGCGTGGGCCTGACGCTCTGCGGCCACACCCACGGCGGGCAAATCAAATTGCCGTTTCTGGGGCCGGTCAAGCAGGCCAGCTTGTACGGCACCCGCTTTCTGGAAGGCTGGGTGCAGACGCAGCCCGAACAGCCCAGCGCCGCCGAGCCGGCCATCGAACCTGCTGAGTCGCGCACCATTCGCGGCTATGTGACGCACGGCCTCGGCGTGACCGGCTTACCGCTGCGCCTCAACTGCCCCGCCGAGTTGGTGGTGTTCGATTTGCAGCCGCCCGCCGAGAACCAAGCGCCCGCCGACCCGAACCAAGCGCCGCCCGCGCCTTAGCCGCTGCTAAGCCAGCTTGCCGATGCGCCGCTGACGCCCCGGCCTCAGACTGAAAGGATGACCACACTCCTTTCAAATCCCAGCGTATTTGACCCGCCTACGGCCACTCCCGCCGAACGCCTCGCCGTCGCGCGACTGACGGCCGAGTGCTTTGCGTTCGCCTATCCGGAAGACCCGCCATTGCTGCTGAAGCAAGAGGCGGCGGGCCTGAGCTTCGTGACGCCCGGCGAAAAGGTGGAGCATGTTGTCGTCCGGGAGGACGCTCAAGTGCTGGCATGGGGAATGCTGGAGTACAGCTTGGAGCAAAACTTACATCTGGCCCGCGCCCGATTGCTGGTTCATCCAGAAATGCGCCGCCGGGGAGTTGGGCGCAGGGTGGCCGAGCGGCTGATCTCGCAGGCGCGGCAAGCCGGACGCACCACACTGACGTTTGTTACCACCGACCGCGCTCCGGCTGGGCAACCGTTCGCCGGGGAATTGGGAGCCACGCCGGCCATTACAGATCGCCGCAGCCAATTGAACCTGGCGGCTGTATCCACTGAGTTGCTCGACGCTTGGCTCAGTCGTCCAGCGGGCGAGGCCTACCAACTCCACCTCTGGCAAACGTATCCGGAAGCGTACTTAGAACGGATGGCCCAGATGGTCATGGTGATGAACACCGCCCCACGCGGCGAACTGGACTACGACGACTGGAAAATCACGCCGGAAATGCTAAGAACGTGGGAACAGCAAATCCGTGAGGTGGGCGAAGTGCGCTGGACAGCAGTGATTGAAGACACCCAAAGCGGCGAACTGGTCGGTTATAGCGAAATCTACTGGACGCCGCAGCGGGCCAGCGCCGTAGATCAGGGCGCAACGGCCGTCAGGCCCAGTGAACGGGGACGGGGGCTGGGCAAGTGGCTCAAAGCGGCCCTGACCCACCAAATTTTGCAGCAGTGCAGCGGAGCGCAGTTTATCCGCACCAGCAACGCCAATGAAAATGCCGCCATGCTGGGCATTAACGTGGCGCTGGGCTTCGAGCCTTTTTCCGAGCAAACCGAGTGGCAACTTCACCTGATCTAATTTTATCTGCTCTAATCCTTCAGCCCGCACCCAAGCGCTAGCCTGATCTCTATGTCTCCCCACACGCTGATTCTGGCCCGCACCCTGACCCAAGACGACGCCCAACCTGAAGCGCAGGCCGTGTTGGTGGGCGCAGGGCGGGTGGTGGCTGTGGGCAGCCGAGAAGAGATGCAAGCGCTCTCCCCCGCCGCCAAGGTGCTGGATCACCGCGACCTGCTGCTGACACCGGGGCTGTGCGACGCCCATATTCATCTGGTGAGTTACGGCTTCTCGCTTTCGCAACTGCCGCTGCACGGCGCAGGCAGCGTGGCGGAAGTGGCGGCCAAAGTCGCTCAGCGCAGCGCCAACACACCCGCCGGAACTTGGATTCGCGGCGGCGGCTTTTTGATGTCCGAGTTGGGCCTGAGTGATTACCCCACCGCCGAGATGCTCGACATGGTCAGCCCGCACCATCCGGTGCTGCTGTATTCGCGGGACTTGCACTTGGCTTGGGCCAACAGCTTGGCGCTGCGGCTGGCCGGTATAGACGCGCACACCCCCGATCCGGCAGGCGGAAAAATCGTGCGCCCGCTGGGCAGTTTGCTGGAAAACGCCACCGCGTTGGTGGCCCACGTGATTCCGGCTCCCAGCCCGGCACAGTGGCTCGCCGCCGCCGAAGCCGGAGCGCGAGACCTCGCCCAGCGCGGCTACGTCAGCGCTCATACGATGGCTTACGAGGACGGCGAAGCGCCCCGCGCCCTGCAAACGCTGGCGGCGCGGAGCGAGTTGCCGCTGAGAATCTGGGCTTGCTTGCCACATCAGCGCTTGGCCGAGGCGGCAGAACTGAAAAAAGCCAACAGCGCCTTGTTTGAGTTCGGCGGCCTCAAGTTCTTCGCTGACGGCGCACTGGGCAGCCGCACCGCTTGGCTGCACCCGCCGGGATTTGCTGACGGCTCCGGCACTGGCATCGCTTTAGACAGCCCCGAGCTGATCCGTGAATTGGGGCGGGAGGCACTGGAACTCGGTTTGGTGCCGGTCACGCACGCCATAGGCGATAGGGCCAACACCGAAGTCCTCGACGCTTACGACCACTTGCGGGAATTGGCCCAGCAAAAGGGTCTGCGCCTGAGAATCGAACACGCCCAGCACCTGCGGCCCGCTGACCTGCCGCGTTTCTCGGGGCTTGTCGCCAGCGTCCAACCGATTCACCTGCAAGGCGACGCCGCCATGATCGGCGACTTGCTGCCGCAGCACCTCCAGACCAGTTACGCCTTCAAGTCGCTCACGGCGGCGGGCGCAATACTGGCCTTCGGCTCAGACGCGCCGGTGGCTCCGCCGGACGTGCGGGCCAGCTTTGCCGCCGCCGTGACCCGGGTGGGCGATGACGGCACCCGGCTGGCCCCAGCCGAGGCGCTGAGCCCAGAAGAAACCCTGTGGGCCTTCACACGCGGCCCCGCGCTGGCGGCAAACTGGGCCGACGAGGGCGTCATCCGGCCCGGCGCGAGGGCCGCCTTTACCCTGTGGGACAAGCTCGGCGGGAACGCGCAGGCACTGGTGCTGTGATTGCCCTAAATACAGCGAGGTTGACAAGCCCAGATGCGGCGGCTATCCTTTAACCCGCCCGTGCCCGTGAAAACGCAGCGCGGTGAAACTCAACAGTGTTGGATTAAAACAGTGTTGGGCCAAATGGGTTGGTCTGGTAGTGTAGCGGTTAGCATATCTGCCTGTCACGCAGAAGGTCGCGGGTTCAAATCCCGTCCGGACCGCCAACCAAGAAGCAAGGTATCGCGCCTTGCTTTTTTCTTGTTTTGTGTGGCCCGCTCTTCCCTCACCCAGCCGTGAAATGTCACCCCGCTTGACCTATTGCCCCGATTTGCCCGCTATCATGCGCTCTGGTTTCGCACGGCGTGGTTGCCGGCAGCAGAAAAGCGTGGGCAGTTCGCCGCCTTCTGCCTTCCGGCCACTACCCCGCGCACGGCGAGCCTCAATTCTGTTTGGCCCACTGTGCCTAGGAGGACGCCCCTACTTTGAAAACCACCTCGAAATATTCGATTGCCGACGCCGCCGAAACCTACCTCGTACCCAACTGGAGCAACGGGTGGTTTAGGGTCAACGACGACGGCCAAATGGAAGTCACCCCCTCGCCAGGCCTGCACGTGGTCATTCAGGATGTGGTGGAGAGCGTGCTGGAGCGCGGCGAGAGCCTGCCGGTGATTATCCGCTTTCCGCAGGTACTCAGCGGACGGGTCAAGCAGCTCAACGAGGCTTTTCACAACGCCATTGAAGAGTACAAGTACAAGGGCGCTTATCAGGGCGTGTTTCCGATCAAGGTCAATCAGCGCCGCTTGGTGGTTGAGACCATCGCACAGGCGGGTTACAGCTACGCGCACGGCTTAGAAGCGGGCAGCAAAGCGGAGCTGGCACTGTGCCTCGCTCAGAAGATGAACCCCGACGCCCTGCTGTGCTGCAACGGCTTTAAGGACGACGGCTTTATCAAGCTGGCGCTGTGGGGCCGCACGCTCGGCAAAAACGTGGTGATCACGCTGGAGAAATACAGCGAATTAGAGCGGATTCTCAAGCAGGCCAAAGCGCTGGGCGTCAAACCGGCCATTGGGGTGCGCTTTAAGCTGCACGCACGCGGAAGCGGCCAGTGGGAAGAATCCGGCGGTGACCAAGCCAAATTCGGGCTGAACGCTTACGAGCTTTTGCGGGTGGTCGAAAAGTTGCGCGAAGAAAATATGCTCGACTCGTTGGTGATGCTGCACACCCACATCGGCTCGCAGATCACCGACATCCGGCGCATCAAAGTGGCGGTGCGTGAGGCCACCCAGACCTACGCGGGTCTCATCGCGGCGGGCGCACAGCTCAAGTACCTCAACGTGGGCGGCGGCCTCGGCGTGGACTACGACGGCTCCAAAACCACCTTTTATGCCAGTATGAACTACACGCTGGCCGAATACGCCGCCGACATCGTCTACACCGTGCAGGAAGTCTGTAAAGCGCGGAGCGTGCCGGAACCCACCATCGTCTCTGAATCGGGCCGGGCGCTGACCGCCCACCACTCGGTGCTGGTGATGCCGGTAGTAGACGTGACCGGGCCGACCCGCGACCTTCAAGACATTCCCGAAGCGGGCGAGAACACCCACCAGATCGTCAAGGATATGGAAGAGGTGCTCGACAACATCACTGCCCGCAATTACCGCGAGATGTACAACGACGCGGTGGGCGACAAGCAGACGCTGCACAATTTGTTCGACCTCGGCTACGTGACCCTGAGTGACCGCGCCAGGGGCGAGGCGCTGTTCAACGCCGTTCTGCGCAAGATCAGCAAACTGATTGCCGGTGAAAAGTACGTGCCTGACGAACTGGAAGACTTGCAAAAGGTGCTGGCCGACAAGTACATCTGCAACTTTTCTTTGTTCCAGAGCTTGCCGGACAACTGGGCCATTCAAGCGCTGTTTCCGATTGTGCCGCTCTCGCGCCTCGATGAAAAACCCACCCGGCAAGGCACCTTGGTGGACATCACCTGCGACAGCGACGGCAAGATCGAGAAGTTCATCGATCTGCGCGACGTGAAAGCCACCCTACCGCTGCATGAACCCAACGGCAAACCGTATTACCTCGGGGTGTTTTTGGCCGGCGCTTATCAGGACGTGCTGGGCAGCTCACACAACTTGTTCGGCAAAGTCAGCGAAGCGCACGTCACTGCCCGTCCGGGAGGGCGGTATCACATCGACTTGTTCGTGCGCGGCCAAAAAGCCCGCCGGATGATCGAGTCGATGGGCTACGAGGAAGGCATGCTCAGAGACAGCATCGAAGATCAAGCCGACGAAGCGATCAAGGAAGGCCTGCTGACCGATGAGCAGGAAACAGAGCTGCTTGAAGACTACGGCGAGGAGCTGCTGGGCTACACCTATTTGGAGTACGAGGCGGACTGAGAACGATAAAAGGGGACGCCAGTGCTCGTCGTCCCCTTTCATCGAGACTGCCAAAATGCTCGAGTCAATCTATTAGGCCCAACTCTCTGCCGCGTCTGACAGCATCGGTTCGGTTCGTGGCTTCCAACTAAGTCATAACCTTTTCTCGCTCGGTAGTTGCTTCATATTTTTATCCAAGGGAGGAAGCACAATTTATATGAAACTGCGCGAAATTCTGAACAAGATGCCTGTTCATATCGTCATAGCGTTAGTTACTTTCCTGGTGATAGAAACTATGGTCACAGGAGGGTCTGTACCTTTAGGAAGCACTCTGACCACAAGTCATTTTATATTTGCGCTTTTGCTATCTATTGTCTCATCAGTGATTAATATTCACATTCGGAATAAAAAATCATAGAAGTTCTACTGGTCTATCAGCGACTTAAACCATGATAAAATGTGCGGGCTTGAGAACACTTTCTCAGTTCCATCGGGCACGAGCAGCAGCAGTTTCAGCTTCAGCGCTGGGTACAACCCAGGCGTTGCTGGAAACGCCACCAGTCTCAGCGCTGGCCTGGGCCTCACGGCCAGTTACTCAGCCTGAGTTACCTGTATCGCCCCTGAACTGCTGCCACCAGACTGATCACAAATCCCGCCGCGAAAACCGCCACATCGCCAGAGCGACGGCCAGCGCGGTGTAAACGGCGGCCCAGATCAGTATGCTCGGCTCAATCGGCGTGGTGGAGGCCAGCGGATTGGCTCCCCGCGCCACTTGGGCGAGTTGCAAGGCCCCCTCTGTTTGCAGGTGGTAACTGGCCCCCAGCCACAGTGCGTTGGTGGGCATCACGATGTTGGCAGCGTTGCCGAGCGTTTCCATGGTGGGCGAGTTGGCCAGCGCTCCAATCGACTTGAGGATGCCGCCCGCTGAGCCAAGACCGTAGAGCACGAACACCGCGATGCCGTTGGCGAGGGTGGCAAACAGCGTGCTGCCCAGCACCGTCAAGCTGGTGATCAGTACGATGCCGAGCAGAATTTGGGCGACGGCTGCCACTGGTGCGGGCGGCAGGTAGCCGGTGATGAGATACAGGCCGGTGAGCAGCGCCACCGACACCAGCGTCACATACAGCACGTTAACCCCAGTGAAACCCAGCCAGCGTCCCAGCACCACCTGAGCGCGGGTAACAGGGCGGGCCACCACCGACTGCATCACCCCGTTTTCGATGTCGCCGCTGATGGAGGCCACCGTGGAGAGAACGGCCATCAGCGAGCCGAGGAAGTACACCAGGTACATCCCGAACAAGCCCGAATACACCACCGGCAATGCGCCGAGGCCCCGGCGCGGCCCAGCCGATAAGCCCGCATCGGCAGCCCGCTCAGCCAAGTTTTGCTGCAAGCGCAGCACGCCGTAGAGGTAAAAGCCGATAAAGGCGGCGGTCAGAATCAGCAAAACCACGATCAGTTTTTTGCGGAGCGCTTCGCTGAGCGACAACCGGGCCATCAAGAGAACATTACTCACAGCGCTGCTCACGCGACTTTCTCCGTTTTGAGGTGGCCGAGTTGGATTTGCTGGCCGGTGTCACCGTTTTGGCCGACCAATTCCAAGAAAAGGTCTTCGAGGTCGTGGCGCTGCGGCGTCAGGGCGTAGAGCTGCGCTCCCGATGCGAAGACCGCTTGAGCAATCGCCGGAATGGCTTCTTCCCCACTCACCACCACGCTGACTTGCTGCTCTGTCTGGTGTTCGAGTTGGCCCAGCCTGCCCAACGCGGCGGCGAGTTCAGGCGATAAATGATCCACCTTGACCAGCACCGGCAGCGCTCCGCCCAAGAGTTCAGTCATCGTTCCGGCCCTCACCACCACGCCCGCTTTCACAAAGGCCACCCGGTCTGAGACCTGCTCCACTTCGCTCAGCAGGTGCGAGTTGAGAAACACTGCCACGCCTTCGCCGCGCAGCTCCTGAATGATCTCGCGGACTTCCACCCGGCCCACCGGATCGAGCGCCGAGGTGGGTTCGTCGAGGAAGACCAAGCGGGGCCGCGCCAGAATCGCTCCGGCCAGACCCGCCCGCTGAAGCATGCCTTTGCTGTAGCCGCCGAGCGCCTCCGTGCCGCGCCCCCCGAGGCCCACCCGCTTCAGCACGGCAGGAATGCGGGTTCTGAGTTCTTCAGCTTTGAGCCCCGCGAGCTGACCGTGAAACTTCAGAAACTCCTCGGCGGTCATCCAGGTTTGGAATCGGAACTGCTCCGGCAAAAAGCCGAGGCGGGCCCGCACGGCCGGGTCATCCGGCGAGCCACCCAGCACTTTGATGCTGCCGGAAGTAGGCCGCACCAAGCCGAGCAGCATCTTGACGGTGGTGGATTTGCCTGCGCCGTTGGGGCCGAGGAAGCCGAAGACTTCGCCCTCTCCGACTTCGAGGTCGAGGCTCTGGACGACGGCGCGGCCTTTATATTCTTTGCGGAGCTGCTCAGTTTGAATAGCTAAAGTCATGCGTGCTTCCTTTTTTTGGTGCTTGATACAACCTTGTGCCTGCCGCTCATGAGAGCGCTCACCAAAAGGTAGCGTCCCAAGGTGAGTGGGGCTGTCTGTTGGCTTGCGGTTCAGTCGCCGGTGTGGGACTGAGTGTCTGCAAGTCCAGCATCTGCGGGCCAAGTCTCCAACCACCCCAAACACTGCCGCCCGACAAATTCGGCGTAGTCTTGCCGCGCCCGCTGCTCTGGCTCAGCTCGGCCCATCTGGCGGTGAAGCTCGGTCAGGTATGCCAGCCGCGTTTGATCTACTTGGTCAAAGGCGGCTTTAACTTCCGCGTTTCTGAGCGACCACGCCCGCACCGATAAATCCAGCGCATGATCCAGCGGGCGGATAATGGCGGCCAACTGGCTCAGCCGCCCCGCTCCCTCGGCAGCTTGTTGGGCCTGCTCAATCGGCGCGGTGGTGTGACGCTCCCGCCAAGCATCGAGCAGAGCCGTTCGGAAGCCCTCCGCATTTTGAAAATGGTGATAAAACGCCCCCTTAGTCAGCCGCATGGCCGCGCAGAGCCGCTCGATGGTCAGGGCTTGCTCGCCTTCTTCCCGCAGCAAGACAAACCCCGCTGCCAGCCAATCTTGTTTGGCTGTCCTCATTCGATTGGTCCCATACTCTTTAGCTCCTCACCAATGCCCACGCCAGCAATCCCAAGACAATACACAGCGGCGAGTAGATTTGTTTGTTGAGCCGCACGAACGGACTTCCCGCCGGACTGGGCCGCAGCCGTTCCATAAAGTACCCCCCACTCCGCCCAGCAAAAAGACCACTGCCAGCGCCCCCATTCCCCAGCGCAGCCACCCCGTCGGCAGTGGCAAAGTCAGCACACCCACAAACGCCAGCACCATACCCGCCGCCAAAGCCAGTGCCAGCGCCACGCCGAAGCAGGCCCAAGCCGGCGGCGGCGACATTCCGACAGGGCCGCCCACCACCGTGCGAGCCAAACTCTGCGGGTCTTTGCCGGGCCAAACGCCGCCGAAGCCCCAGTAAACGTGAACGGAGGAGATTGAGAGCAGCACCAATGTCAGCAGACCCATTGAGATTATTTCCATACCGTATAGTATGGTATGTATCGAGAGGAATACGAGCCACCTCTCTACGCCTAAAGGAGCCTTATGAAACCGTATTTCGTGCTGATCTATCGACCAGGGCCCAATTGGGTGCAGGGTAAGCCTGTCTTTGGACAGGCGCTGGGGCCACACCTGGCATACATGAAGGGCTTGAACGAGGGAGGTCTGCTCAAAATGGCTGGCCCTTATCCCGACGATGCCAGTGGACTGATCGTTCTGAACGTCACTTCAGCCGACCAAGCCCACCAAATCATGCAGGGTGATCCGGCCATCGCCACGCAGATGATGTGCGGCACGGTTCACCCTTGGCTCAATGTTCTGGAAGATTAGCGCGGCGACAAGATGTCTTCAATCTGGCTGACCACTTCTTCGCTGAGGTTGACGCCCGCCGCCTTAACGGTGTCTTCAATCTGGCTGACTTTGGTGGCTCCGGTAATGACGCTGCTGACGCCCTTCTGGCGCAAAATCCAAGCCAGCGCCAGTTGGGCGCGGGTCAGGCCCAGCTCATCAGCGATAGGCTTGAGATCGCGGACTTTTTGCACGTTCTCGTCGGTCAGGATCGACTTGCCCCAGTTCTCTTTCTCGGTGAGGCGTGCCCCGGCCGGTTTGCCGTCGTCGTATTTGCCGGTCAGCAGACCCATCGCCAAAGGACTCCAGACGACCAAGCCCACGCCCGCCGACTCGGTGTAGGGCAAGATCTCGCCTTCTACCCGCTCGCGGCGAATCATGCTGTACTCGGGCTGCTCCACCACTGGCGCGTGCAGGCCGTTGGCTTTGGCAAACTCGACGGCCTGAGCGATGCGGGCAGCGGGCCACATGCTGGTGCCCCAGTACAGGGCCTGACCATTGCGAATCACCTGGTCAAAGGACATCACAATTTCTTCCATCGGCACTTCGGGGTCGTAGCGGTGGGCGAAGTAGATGTCGAGGTAATCTGTGCCGAGGCGCTTTAAGGTGCCGCGAATGCTTTCCATGACGTGCTTGCGCGACAGACCCCTGTCGTTGACGTTATCGCTCATCGGCCAAAAGACTTTGGAAGCGATTACCAAGTTTTGGCGCGGCAACTCGTTGAGTACCTTGCCCATCATTTCTTCAGACTTGCCACGGGCGTAGATGTCGGCTTCATCAAAATAATTGACGCCTTCTTCGTAGGCCTTCATGACAATGTCGCGCACCATCTGGTTTTCATTGACATTGACGCCGTAGGTTTCCCAACCACCCAACGCCACTTCGGAGACTTTCAAGCCGCTTTTCCCTAAATTGCGATATTCCATATCTTCTACTTTAACTCTTAAAGCACTGGGCAGGTTTGAGGGAATAAGACAAGGTTAAGGCTCAGGCTAGTTTCCAGCGCTCTGGGAGCGTCGGCGTCAGGATGTAGCCCTCGGCGACGCTGCCAAAAACCTCGCACCGTCCTGGAAAGCGGTGAGCGTAGAGGGCAATGTAAGCGCACATCACCGCGTCGGCTTCGTCCTCATGGTTTTTGAGCGCCGCACCTTTAAGGCCGCCTGGACTGACGGCCAGCAATGTATCTAGGCCCGTCAGCGGCGGCTTGGCCCCAGTCAGGGCACTCAGGTGGCGGTGATACTCGTCCCAGGCGTCCAGCATCACTTCCCGGCCCTGTTTCTTGCGCTTGTACTTGAGGGTACGCTCCAACCTGAACAGCGCCACCATCGCCGCGTGCGGATAAACTTCTAAACAGACCCGAGCCTGTGGGTCGGCCACATCCGCTGGCTCATCCCGAATGCCCCGCTCGGCCAGGGCGTCCCGCAGCCACTCGCCGCGCAACACCCCACCGTTGTAGCGGCCCAGCAAAGTGCGGTTGGCCGGGTGTGCGCCCGCTTGATACTTGCCAAACACGGCGGCCAGTTGCGCCTCGGCAAGGCGCTGACCCGTCAGGTTGGGCACGCTCAGCGGCGCGTCGACGGCAATCAAACAGGGGCCGGAGGCGTGGGCATCCAGAAAAGCCAGAACCTCCGCGTCGTCGCCCAGTACACCGGAAGCCGTCAACGCCGCGCCGTTTTCGCTTCCCTCCAGCACCGCCGCGCCGCTGGGGTTGCGGGCTGACCACGCCAAATCTAGGCCGATGAACTTCACGCCCTGAGTTTCCACCAGTCGGCTGATAAACGCTGAAGCCGCTCGTACTGTCTCTCTCAGTGCGGCTGCCTGCTATCCACGCTTTTATCGGCAGCCACGCCCCGCCCACCGAAAGCAAAAAGCCGCCCCCGAAGAAGCGGCCTCATGATGGTGAGGAAGGTCAGCCGATTTTAGCGAGGTTCTTTTTCCAGCGGGATGCTGGCCACCAGCATGATGCTGTCACCGCGCTGCTCGACTTCAATGTTGCTGCCCTCAGTCGGAAAGTATTTTTTGACGACTGCCAGCAAATCTTCACGCAGGGCGTCTACCTTGCCCGGCGCAATTTTGGCGCGGTCGTAGGCCAGCACCAACTCTAGGCGGTTCTTGAGTGTTTCTTTGGATTTTTTACGGCCAAAGCCCATACGTTCAAAAAAGGACTCCATATCACTTCACTCCAAATAAGCGGCGCAACGCGGCCATGAATCCCCGGTCTTCCTCCAGTTTGGGGAAAGGCAGGTCTTCGCCGCGCAGCCGCCGGGCAGTGGCCATAAAAGCCAGGCCCGCCTGAGTCGTTCCCAACACCGCCGGTTCCCCAATGTTGGTGGACACCAAAATGCCTTCGTCTTCGGGAATGATGCCAATCGGCTTGACGCCCAAAATCTCCAAGACGTCGGCTTCGCTCAGCATGTTGCCGCTGGCGACCATTTTGGGGCGCAGGCGGTTGATGACCAAGTTGATCTCGGTGATCTGCTGGGCTTCGAGAAGACCGATGATGCGGTCAGCGTCGCGCACGCTGGAGACTTCAGGATTGACGACCACCAAAGCGCCCTGCGCCGGAGCTGCCGCCGTTTTGAAACCGGATTCGATGCCGGCAGGCGAGTCGATGATCACCCGGTCAAACTGCTCTTCTTCAATCAGTTGCTTGACAGCAGCCTTAAAGATTTCAGGATCGAGCGAGTCTTTGTCACGGGTTTGCGAGGCGGGCAGCAAATACAAATTCTCCACCCGCTTGTCGCGGATCAGGGCCTGCTGAAGGCGGCACTTGCCCTCGATCACGTCAATCAAGTCAAAGACCACCCGGCTCTCTAGGCCCATGACCACGTCGAGGTTTCTCAGGCCCACGTCCACGTCAATGACAACCACTTTTTCGCCGAGCTTGGCCAGCCCGACACCGACATTTGCAGTGGTGGTCGTTTTTCCGACTCCACCTTTTCCACTTGTGACTACGATGACCTTAGCATTCATTGCCGCACAGTCTAACGCCTGAGGGCCCTCCGCGTAACCAATCAAACAAAATGACGGCCCAGTTCCCTCTGGAAAGCAAAAAGGCTGGCTCCTCACGTGGAGAAGCCGGCCTTGACAACGCTTTAAATTATTTGGACTTTAGAGGGTTCGGCTTAGTTTTTGCCGAGCGAGACGGGCGAACGCAGATCGGGGTTGACGCGGGCCACCGCTTCGCGCACCACGTCGCCGGTGATCAGTTCTTTGCTGAGCAGTTCGCTGGCTACATCGTGCATCGCCTGAGCGTACTCGCTAACCAGCTGGCGGCTGCGCTCGTAGGCGGCCTGCAAGATGCGCTTGATGTCCTCGTCAACGAGCTGCGAGGTGTGCTCGGAGAAGGCCTTGGGCTTGGCCATATCCTCGCCCAGAAACACCGGGCCGGAATCGGTGATGAGCGCCATGTTCTTAAAGTTCTCGCCCATGCCCCATTCCAGCACCATCCGGCGGGCGATATTGGTGCTCTTGCGGAAGTCGTCAGCGGCTCCCGAAGTCACGCTGCCCATAAAGACTTCCTCGGCGGCGCGGCCACCCAGCGCCACGACCAGTTGGTTTTCGAGTCGCTCCTTGCTCATCAGCACCTGCTCTTCCGGCAGATAAAACGCTGCGCCGAGTGCGCGTCCACGCGGAATGATGCTGACTTTCTGGAGCTTGTCGCTGCCGGGAATGACGGCGGCGGTCACGGCGTGGCCCGCTTCGTGGTAAGCAATCGCCTTTTTCTCGGCGTCGCTGATGGTGAGGGAGGAGTTCTCCAAGCCCAGTGTGATCTTGTCGAGCGCCCGGTAAAAGTCGCTCATGTCGATCTGGGTTTTGGCGATGCGGGCGGCCTCCAAAGCGGCTTCGTTGACCACGTTCTTGAGGTCTGCGCCCGAGAAGTACGGGGTGCTCTTGGCAATTTCTTGCACGTCCACGCCGCTGGTGAGGGGCTTGTTGCGCATATGGACTTTGAGGATCGCCTCGCGCTCTTTGAGGTTAGGCAGATCGATGGTGACTTGGCGGTCAAAGCGGCCCGGACGCAGCAAGGCCGAGTCGAGGACGTCAGGGCGGTTGGTGGCGGCCAGCACGATCACCGAGGCGTTCTTCTCGAAGCCGTCCATCTCGGAGAGAATCTGGTTGAGGGTCTGCTCGCGCTCATCGTGGCCGCCGCCGATACCTGCACCGCGCTTGCGGCCAATCGAGTCGATTTCGTCGATGAAGATGATGGCGGGCGCACTCTTGCGGGCGTCCTCGAACAGCGTCCGCACGCGGCTCGCGCCGACGCCGACGAACATTTCCATGAACTCGGAGGCGCTCACCGAGAAAAACGGTACATCGGCTTCGCCGGACACAGCGCGGGCCATCAGGGTTTTGCCGGTTCCGGGAGGGCCGACCAACAGCACGCCTTTGGGGATTTCTGCGCCGATCTGGTGGTACTTGGCGGGGTTCTTGAGGAAGTCGACCACTTCGATTAGCTCACGCTTGGCTTCTTCGTGCCCAGCCACGTCAGTGAACTTGGTGCTGACCTTGTTTTCTTTGCCGTAGCGCTTGGCCTTGGACTGCCCAAACTGCATCACGCCGTTTTGGCCACCCTGAGCACGCATGAAGAAGAAATACATCATGCCGAATAGCAGCAAGATCGGCAGGAACGTCGCCAGCAAGCTCAACCACTGGCTCGGCGCGGCGTAGCTGTAGCTCACGCCCTGCTGCTGAAGCTGGGCCGTCAGGTTGCTGTCGGGGGTTGCCGAGCTGTTGGGCAAGCGGACTTGGAATTCTTTGAGGGGCTTGTTCTGGGTGGTGTTGCCGGCATTGACCGCCACCGGCATTTCGGTTTTGAGGGTCACGTTGGCCACGTCGCCTGTCGAAACGACTTGGGCGACTTGGCCCTGACTCAACAGGGTCTTAAAGGTGCTGTAATCAACGGTGGAACGCCCACCGATCGGGGCGTTGGTGAACATCAGATACAGGGCCACAACGAACAATAAAATCAGCCACGGATTCAAACGCTTCAAGGGACTTCCTCCAGAAAAGGCAAAACAGGAAAGGGGTGTGTGGGACGACGAAATTTGGGTGAAATGTTTGCAGCATCTACGAGAGAGACACCCAGTGAATCTGAGTGTATCAGACTCAAGGTAAGGGTGTGTACGACATGTCCCGCTTGGCGCTCAGCCCTTCTTTAGCTGCGCCGAAAAAACCTCACATGCTTTGGATTTGCAGCCGGAACGAACCTCGCCGGAGCACTGAACATTCGTTTCTGCACGCCTGGCCCGCCAAGCCTCTATGCTGAGGGCAATGATTGATCCCGCCTTCACTTGGCAGCAAGCCTGCGAAGCCCTGTCACAAGACGACTACGACGCGGCCTACCAGATTCTCGAAGCGGCCTACGCCGAGGCGGCCCGTCCCGAACGCGCCCGGGTGGCGCTGTATTTGGTGAGCCTGAGCAGCTTATACGGCGACTCCGGCAGCGAGGACATGCGGCGCGGCCTCTCGGAAGCCCGCACCCTCGCGCCCGCCCTGCGCGAAGACCCGCTGTATCTGGCCCTGAGCGCCGAACTCGACGCCCGCACGCGCGGCCCCGACGCCCAGCCGCCCAAGGTGGAAGCCCGGCACGCGCTCGACGCCCTGCCCCGTTTTCACGCGGCCTGCGCCCTGAGTTTGATGGAGCGGCCTGAAGAAGCGCTTGAAGTCTCGCCGCCCGCGCCCGAATTGCCCATTCACCTACGCTGGCGGCTCAGGAGCTGGCAAGCCGACGCCGAGGAGCAACTCGGCCACACCGACGACGCCACCGCGCTTTACGGCGAGGCGGCGCACTTGGCCCTCGGCATCAACAAAGCAGTGATGTGGCAAGAGCAGGCCGCGCTGCTGCTCCAGCAGGGTCTCAACGCCGAAGCAGGCGCGGCGCTCTCGCAGGCCCGGCCGCTTTACCGCACGCCGCTGCCGGAAGAAGAAAACTTGCACCTTGCCAGTTGGCATTACTTGCAGGCCCAAGTCGAGATGCAGGCCGGCGACCTCGACGACGCGCTGAGCAGCATTCAGAAAGCCGCCGAACTCGAAGCGCAGCAGAGCACACCCAGTTACGGCGTGGCGCTGGTGTGGGGGCAAATTCTGACCAGTCACGGCCAGCCCGAAGAAGCCCTGCCGCTGTTTGAGCAGGCCTTCACACTGGCCGAGGACGACGAAAAGCCGTATGCCCTGCACGAACTCGGCGTGGCCCTGCTGGATTTAGACCGCCCGGTGGACGCCCGCGAAAAGCTGGAACAGGTGCTGAGCGTGCCGGACTACCCCTTTCTGGCCGAGGTGCTGGCCGACGTGGCCGAGTGCGATTACCGCCTTGGCCGCCTCAGCGCTGCCCAGCAGGAAGCCGAGCAGGCCTTGGCGCAGGGCGCGACCATTCCGGCGAGCTTGGTGCTGGGCAGCGTGGCGCTGGATTATTACCACCTCGACGACGCCTTGGAGCACTACCAGCGCGTGACCCGCGAGGCCGCTCCAGCCAGCCGCGACTGGATTTTGGGGCACCAGATGGCCGCCGACGTGATGGCCCAGCAAGGCTTCCCCGATCCGGCGGCGGCCTACGCCCACGCTCAGCAGGCCTTGGAGCACACCGAGGTCAGCGACGATTGGCACGGCACCTTGCAAGACCACTTGGCTAAGGCGGAGGCGTTGATGAGTGCGGGGAAAGGGCGCACCCTGAACTAGGAAAGTGGGGTGTGGTGAGTAGAGGCAAGCTCAGAACGCTCATCGTGTGCCCAGCGCCGTTCCCATACTCCACACCCCAAAAGCGATTCTCAGTGATGAGCGTGAGACAGCAACTCAAAAAACTGCAAAGCCAGCAAGAACACGCCGCCGATGAAAAACACCCAGTTTCTGAAATGTTGAAGCCCTGCCTTTCGCTGTTGTTTGGCCGTGAAGGGCGGCTTGGCCGAAAAGCGGGACAGTACGCGCAGGCCCAAGCCTATAAACAGCAGGGGCGCTATCCAATGCCAAATCAAATACCCATTAAGTGAGGGCCAGCCGCGCCTGTGCCAAGTGGTGCCGCAGATGCCAGTCGTGTTTATTCACGAGTTGCCATAAATCTTGCAGCCCTTCTTGAGGATGCACAATTGAGCGGGCAAACTCGGTGCTCGACACACCGCGCAAGAGGGCAACCCAGCGCAGATTGACCGCTTCCAGCAGTTCCAGCGCCGCGCTGACTGGTAGATCGGCGTCCGGCAGCGTCAGCGCGGCGTTTTGGTCAAAGGGGACGATCACGTAATTTTCTTGGGTCAGGCCCGACTTCAAGCGGCTCAGGCCGTGCAGGTGCGCTTCAGCCACGTGGTGGGCAAGCTGGCGGACATTCCAGCTGTCTTCGCGGTAAGTGCGGGCCAGGTCAGTGGCGTTGCGTGCGCCGACGAGGCCGCGCCACTGGGCCACACTGCTCTCCAGCGAGGCGGCGAAACGCTCCAAGCTGGCGGGCACGCGCTCCAAATCAGGAAGCTGGGGCAAAGGGCCAACCGGATAACGGGAAGCGTCAGGCTGAGGGGGCAGAGTCATACCTTTAGTGTATGGGGTCTTCGTCAAACTGGACGGTGGCCTGACGGACGCGGTTGACCCGCAAGTGGGTGATATCGGGGCGGCCATAATGTCCGGCCACATCAAAATTCTGGCGCTCCTCGCGCACGTGGGTATGATCAAGAGTCACCACGAACAAGCCTTCTCGCTCAGCCACCGGCTCCAGCAGCCAAGAGCCGTCCGGCGCAGCGACGGCGCTGCCGCCATTGCCGAAGAAGGGACGCTGTGTGGCCAGCAGTTCTTCCCGAAACGGCGTACCCGCTGGAATGTCTTCGGGGCGCAGCAAGCCGCTGACCGACACCACATACGAGCGGCTCTCTAAGGCAATAAAGCGGGTGATGTCGGGCGTGTTGTGCATTCCGCCGGGCCAGACCGCCACGTGCAGATCAGACCCCTGAGCGTAAAGCGCGGTTCGCAGCAGCGGCACCCAATTTTCGTAGCAGTTGAGACCGCCCACTTGAAAGGCTCCCAGCGGATGCACCCGCAGGCCGTGACCGTCGCCCGCTGCCCACACTAAGCGTTCTTCATACGTCGGCTGGGTTTTGCGGTGAACCGAAGAGACCTCGCCGCGCTCATTGATGTAAACTAGCGAGCAATACAGGCTGTGGCCTCCCCTATCGGGCGCACGCTCCATGACGCCCAGATACACGGCGATTCGGTGCTGAGCGGCCAACTGGCACACCCCGGCGAGGTCGCCGCGTTCTACCACCACACCTTGACTCAGGTAATGGGCATACATCTGCTTCTGAGCCGGATCGTTGAACTTCGCGCCGCCTGTAAGTTCCACCCAAAATGGATAACCCGGCACCAGCGCTTCTCCGAACACCACCAACTGACAGCCGCTCAAAGCCGCCTCAGTAATGAAGCCTTCCACCTTTCGCAACGTGGCTTCGCGGTCAAGCCAGACGGGAGCCATTTGCACCAAGCCGACGGTGAGTTGATCGGGCGATTGGAGAAGGTTTGGGAAAGTCATTGGCTCCATTTTAGCGGACGGCGGCTTGGCGTGAGAAATGAAACGAAGCCTTAACTCGCCCGCCCAGCAGATCGCTTTTCTTGAGCGCTAACGATAAGCACACCCATCGAAAAACCTCAGCCGAGCGCTTGGGCACTTGCTGAGGCCTAAATAAATCGTATCTGATGAGCGGAGTGTCTTGGATCAACAGCGCAGTGACATCAGCATGTCAACAGGATCCTGACCACGTAGGCAGGCGATTTCCACAGTCGACTTGATGCGCATGTACACGGCGGCTCTCCCCTTCAACGCGAAGCCAGAAGCCTCTTACTCCCGACACAACGGCGCTCATCGGATACGGTTTTACTCGCTCGAGCCGTACAAACGGGTTTCCTTGTTGCCTAGCGACGTATCGATGGCCGCCATCACCTCGTCGGTGAGCTGGGGGAGCAACTCAAGCGCGGAAAAATTCTCCACCACTTGCGTGACTTTGGAAGCGCCGGTAATCACTGAGCTTACATTCGGATTCTTGAGGCACCAGGCCAGGGCGAGCTTCGGCAAGGTCGTGCCCAGGTCGTCGGCAATCTTGGCCAGGCCCCGGACTTTGACCAACTTGGCTTGGCCTTCTTCACTCTCGATACTGGCTTTCAACCATTCGTAACCGGGCAGGTTGACACGGGTGTCATTCGGAACCACATCGTTGTACTTGCCGGTCAGAAGACCGCTCGCCAGCGGCGACCAGACCGTGGTGCCCAACCCGAGCGTGTCCGGGCGGTACAAGCGGTTGTATTCGACCTCGACCCGGTAGCGGGTGAGCATGTTGTATTGCGGCTGCTCCATGGTCGGGGGAATCAGGTTGTACTGGCGGGCGACGGCGTAAGCTTCCATCAATTCCTGCGCCGACCACTCACTCGTTCCCCAGTACAACACGTCACCGCGCTGGATCAATTCGGTCATGGCCCGCACGGTTTCTTCGATGGGGGCGCTCCGGTCTGGACGGTGACAATAGTACAAATCCAGGTACTCGCACTGCAGGCGTTCGATGGCCTGGTAGCACGCCTCGTAAATGTGCTTGCGTGAAAGTCCCCGCTGAGTCGGAGCTGGGTTTTCAACCGCGCCGCCGAACACTTTGCTTGAAACGATGTAGCTGTCGCGTCGCCAGCCTGCCTTAGCTAGGGCCTGACCCATAATGGTTTCAGCTCGGCCCCGGGCGTACACCTCGGCGTTGTCAAAGAAGTTACACCCGCGCTCATAGGCGGCGGACATCAGTTCCAAAGCGCCGTTCGCATCTAACTGCGTGCCAAACGTTACCCAAGCACCAAAGGAAAGTTCACTGACCTGCAAACCAGACTGGCCCAATCGACGATATTCCATAGTTGCACCTCGTTTTACACCCTAAGCCAAAACAGCACATCTGTTCTTAAGCTCAGGTTTAATATTCCCCCGCGCTTCAGGCCCGCTCGGAGCGCTCCGCCACGCCCTTATGCCACCGAGCAGCTGACCGGTCTACCCTCCCTCGGGGGCGCTCATCACCTGCTTTCACACAAGGCGCATATGAAAAAGCCGGAGCATCACGCCCCGGCTTCCTCTTGAACGTACTGGGTTTAGAAGTCCATGCCGCCCATGCCGCCCATGTCGCCGCCGCCGCCCTGGCCCTGAGCTTGAGGCTTCTCGGGTTTGTCGGAAACGATGGCTTCGGTGGTCAGAATCAGTGCGCCGATCGAAGCAGCGTTCTGAAGCGCGGTGCGGGTGACTTTGGCCGGGTCGACGATGCCGGCGGCCACCATATCGTCCACGTACTCGCCCGTCGCGGCGTTGAAGCCGAAGCGGGGCTTGTCGCTGTTGATGACGGCGTTGACGATAACGCTGCCTTCTTCGCCGGCGTTGATGGCGATCTGGCGGGCGGGTTCTTCCAGGGCGCGGATCAAGATGCGAGCGCCGGTGGCTTCGTCGCCGATCAAGCTCTCGGCGGCCTTGCGAACCGCAGGAATGACGCGCAGCAAGGTGGTGCCGCCGCCGGCCACGATGCCTTCTTCCACAGCCGAGCGGGCAGTGGAGAGGGCGTCTTCGTAGCGGTGCTTCTTTTCCTTGAGTTCGGTTTCGGTGGCTGCACCGACGCGGATAACGGCCACGCCGCCGGCCAGCTTGGCGAGGCGCTCTTGCAGCTTCTCGCGGGCATAATCGCTGTCGGTGTTGTCGAGCTCACCCTTGATGGCGTTGACGCGGGCTTCGATTTCGCTCTGGTCGCCTGCACCGTCAATGATGGTGGTTTCGTCTTTGGTGATGCGGACGCGCTTGGCGCTGCCCAGCATTTCCAAAGTGGTGTTCTCCAACTTGTAGCCGAGGTCTTCGGTCACGAGCTGGCCGCCGGTCACGGCAGCGATGTCGCGCAGCATTTCTTTGCGGCGGTCACCAAAGCCTGGGGCCTTGACGGCGGCGATGTTCAGGGTGCCGCGCAGTTTGTTGACCACCAAAGTGGCCAGCGCTTCGCCTTCCACGTCTTCAGCGATGATGAGCAGCGGGCGGCCACTTTGCACCACTTTTTCCAAGATCGGCAGCAGGTCTTTGAGGTTGCTGATCTTCTTTTCGTTGATCAGGATGTAAGGGTCTTCCAAGACCGCTTCCATCTTCTCGGCGTTGGTGACGAAGTAGGGGTTGATGAAGCCCTTATCGAACTGCATGCCTTCCACGACGTCCACTTCGGTGTCAAAGCCCTTGGACTCTTCGATGGTGATGACGCCTTCTTTGCCCACTTTATCCATCGCGTTGGCAATTTCTTGGCCAACGGTTTCGTCGTTGGCGCTGATGCCCGCGACTTTCTTGATGGCGTCGGAATCTTCGACTGGCACGGCCAGCTTCTTGATTTCTTCGATGGCGACCGCGACAGCTTTGTCGATGCCGCGCTTGAGGGCCAGCGGGTTTGCGCCGGCGGCCACGTTACGCAGGCCTTCTTTGACAATGGCCTGACCCAGCACGGTGGCGGTGGTGGTGCCGTCGCCGGTGATGTCGTTGGTCTTGCTGGCGACTTCTTTCAGAAGCTGAGCGCCGATGTTCTCCAGCTTGTCTTCCAGCTCGATTTCCTTGGCAACGGTCACGCCGTCTTTGGTAATCGTCGGGCTACCGAACTTCTTTTCGATGACGACGTTACGGCCACGGGGCCCGAGCGTGACTTTGACGGCGTTGGCGACAGCGTTGACGCCACGTTCAAGGGCACGGCGGGCGGATTCATCAAATACGAGTTGTTTAGCCATGGGATTGCTCCTTCAAAAAGCGGTAGAGAGATTTACGGAGTTGAGATTGGCAGTGGTAATTGGGCAGGAGAAGCTGCTCAGCCTTCGATGGCGAGCAAATCGCGCTCACTGAAAAGGCTGTACTCTTTGCCGTCCAGCGTCACTTCGGTGCCGCCGTACTTGGCAAAGTGGACGGTGTCGCCCACGGAGACTTCCACGGCAACTTTGGTGCCGTTGTCGAGCGTTTTACCGCTGCCGACGGCGATGACTTTGCCGCGCTGGCTCTTTTGCTTGGCGGTATCCGGCACGAACAGCCCACCGGCAGTCTTTTGCTCAGTTTCTTCAATAACTTCCACGAGAACACGGTCACCTAAAGGTTTCAACATAGAGTTCCTCCAAAAATTGATGTGATGTGCAGCGCCGAAACTTGGGCGCAAAGTTGCTCTCCGCTCAAAAGCTGACCAAGCGGCTTTTATGAAGCACTCTTCACCAAAATTTTAAGTGGGATACACGACTTTTGCCGTCCCAGCGCTCATCCGACGTAAGTGACGTTACCACCAGACTCAGCCAAGTGTCAACCTCGGCAGTGCGGGAATCTGAGTGAGAAACGCTCAAGTTGCGGCTGGCGGGCCTTAAAAGCTCTGTACATAGGTGATTGACAACAACGTTAAACATATATATGTTATAGAGACATATGTAAAACGGAGGTACCTTTATGGCCCGCCCACCGATCCTCAACCGCAGCGAATTTGAAAAGACCATGCAGCAGCTTTCCGGCGTACCGCTGACGCTCGGCCTACTCGACATCGACCACTTCAAACAACTCAACGATTCGCTGGGTCATGCTGAAGGCGACAGGGTGCTGCGGCAAGTCGAGCGCTTGCTGTCGGGCAGCATTCCGGCAGGCAGTTCGGTGGCGCGGCTGGGCGGCGACGAGTACGCCATCATCTTGCCGGAAAGCGCCAGTGAAACCGCCCTGATTTTATTTGACGAGATCATCAAGCACTTTCAGATCAACCGCGAAAGCGAGTGGCCGCGCAGTCTCAGCTTGTCCGTCGGCATTGCTTCGCGCCCGGCGCACGCCGAGAGCAGCTCCGACTTGCAGCGGGCCGCCGACGAAGCGCTGCTGCGGGCCAAGCGCGAGGGGCGCGGGCGGGCCTGCATTTACGTGGACTCCAAGATGGTTCTCAAAAGCAACTACTATCCCAAAAGCCAACTGGAACGCCTCGCCAAGCTGGCGTCCGCCCACAGCCGCACCGAGGCGAGCTTGCTGCGTGAAGCGCTCGATGATTTGATCGAGAAGAACCGGGGAGCGCTGTGACGCTGCGGGCGCAACACTGGCAAACCGTTATGCAGGAAGCCTGGGAGGCTTATCTGCACGGCTCGTACCCGATTGGCGCGTGTGTAGTGGACGAAAACGGCACGGTGATAGCACGCGGACGCAACCGCTTGGGCGAAGAATGGCGGGTGGACGGCCTCATTTCCGGGCATCGCCTCGCCCACGCCGAGATCAACGCGCTGCTCAGTCTACCGGAGATGAGCAGCCAAGCCTCGCGCCGCCTGATGCTCATTTCCAGCGTGGAGCCTTGCCCGATGTGCTTGGGGGCCATGCGAATGCAGCGCATCAACACACTGGCTTACGCCGCTGCCGACGCCTACGCCGGACACACCGACGCACTGAGCAGCACCTTTTATTTCAGCCAAAAGGCCACCGAAGTTCACCGCGCTCCGCCTGAAGTCGAACAGTTCTGCGCCGTGCTGCTGCTGACTTTCTTTTTGGAGGGCGAGATGCCCAGAGAGCACGGTTTCTTCAAAGTCAACCAAGAAAAACAGCCGGAGCATTTTGGACGGGCGCTGAAGCTGCATCAGGACGGCACGTTAGAGCGGTTATGGCAACAGCAATCCGACTTGGCAACAGCTCTGGAAGCGCTGGCGTGAGCGCTTACAGCGATTTGTCCCCCGGCTGGCAAGCGGCTTGGACGCAGGGCTGGGAAGCCTACCAAACCGGCAACAAGGCCATCGGTGCGGCCATTATCAACTCGGCGGGCGAGGTGCTGGCGGTGGGCCGCAACCGCACACGGGCAGCGCGGCAGGTCAACGGCTTGATTTCAGGCTTTGATCTGGCCCACGCCGAGGTCAACGCCCTGCTCAGTCTGCCCAAAGTCAGCCGCGAGGAAGGCCTCACCCTGACGCTGCTGACCACCATAGAGCCTTGCCCGCAGTGCGCCGGAACACTCGTGATGAGCCAGGTCAGGCGGCTGAGTTACGCGGCGGCTGATCCTTGGGCGGGCTGCGTTTCGCTGTTGAGCGAGAATACCTATATGGCCAGCAAGCGCGTCGCCGTGTCGCGTGGGCCGAGCGACCTTACGCGGGCAGCACAGGTTCTCAATGTGCTGGAAGAACTGGCCGCCGGAACCTTCAGCGGCCCTTTTCGGGAGCGTTTTGAATTGGCGGTGCCGGACGCGGTGCGGGTGGCCGAGCGACTTCATACGGCGGAAACCGTTTCAAAACTGTGGAGTCCCGAAACGGCTTACCTTCAACTTTTGCAGGGGCTTCAACCATGACCAGCCACCTTCAGTTGACCCTCCTGCGACATGGCCGCAGCCGCGCAGACGACGAAAATGTACATGAAGGCCGCTACGACTCACCACTGATCGGAGCGGGGCGGGCGCAGGCGCACAAGCTGGCCGCCTACTGGCAAGCCAACCCGCCGCAGTTTGAAGCAGCAGTCTGTTCCAGCCTCAGCCGCGCCCATGAAACGGCTCAGATCGTGTGCGGGCCGCTGGGTCTGACGCCGCGAGTCAGTGACCTCTGGCGCGAATGGGACAACGGGCCACTGGCCGGAATGAAGCATGAGGAAGCCGAGCAACGCTATCCCGTTCCCGCTTTTCGTCACGACCTCTTCCCTTTTACCGCTGACGGCGGTGAGTCGCAGGCCCAAATCCGGGCAAGGGCGCTGACGGCGCTGCATGAGCTGTGGGCCATGCCATTGTCAAACATATTGATCGTCTCGCATGGCGGCTTTCTCAATTCGGTGCTGCGCGAGCTGGTTGGCTCAAATCACGCTTGGTTCGAGTTTGGCGACACCGGATTTTCCCGCCTGCGCCTCTCGCGGGAAAGCCACACGGTGAGAGTGCTGAGTGTCAACGAACAGCCGCACATCGCACATTAGCGGCGGTTGAGCTGACTCTTTGCCCGTTGCCGCTGCAAGGCGTTGACCAGACGGGTGATGACCAGCACTGCGCCCGCTATGCCGTGTGGCCCGTACGGTTCATAAGCTTGCAGGCGGGTGATTTTGCCGGCGTGCGTCTCCACCGCGAACATTTGCGGAAAGCGCAGGTGCATCCCCACTTTTAAAATATGGTGGGTGGCGACCTCCACGGCGGCGCTGTGGCCGTCTTGGGCGAAGTAGATCTGCTCAATAGGAAAGCCAAATTGCCGCATACTCCCGAACCCCCAGCGCAGCCCCGCTTCGATTTCGGCTTTGCCGCGCATGGTTGGGTTGGGATAGTGCGGATCGGCCATCACAGCGTCATCTGCAAACATTGTTAAGATCGCTTGCAAGTCTTTACGCTCAACTGCACCAAACATCTGCCGAATTGAGCGCTCTAGCTCAGGAGAGCTGGAAAGAGTCATTCTTAATTCTACAGCTGAAAATGCTACGGCCCATCCCTGCTGTTAAGAGCCGCTCAGCTCAAGCGGCAAGTCATCAGCACTTCGTAGTTGTTCACGCCCGCCTTCTGCCGCCCCACGAACTGCTGACCACTCAATACGCCCGATAAAGTGCTTTGCGAGTTGGAGAAATAGCCCAGCCGCGCTTTCTTAAAAATCAAATCCACGCCCCCATAACTCTCGGTGTGGTCGCTGACATTTAGAATCAGGTTGAAGTTGGGGCCGTCCGCGATCCGCCGCCCGTAGACCCAGAACGATTTATCACCCGCTTCCGTCAGCACGCCCGCGATTTCGCTCGTTTGCGGATCAACATTGGCCGAAAATTTGAACGTCACCTGAGTCAGAGTGCCGGAGCGCATGCCAATGCAGTTGATGGCCGCCGGGCCGCTGCTCAGGCGAGGAGCGCAGGACGCGAGGGTGAGGATCAGAGCCACCGAGAGCAACCGTTTCATTGAACGGATTCTAAATCAGAACCTGAGATCAGAGCGCTGGCCTACGTTTGCCGCCTGAGCGGCCCGCTAGAAAGAAGCATGATTCATCAGCAGCGCCTTCAAACCCTCAAAGCAGGTGCGCCCGGCGGCGGCCAGTATGTTCTGTACTGGATGCAGGCCTCGGTGCGGACGACGTTTAATCACGCACTGGAATACGCCATCGAGCAGGCCAACGAACTGGAGCAGCCGCTGATCGTGGCTTTCGGTCTGACGCCCAGTTATCCGGAAGCCAACCAGCGCAGCTATTTGTTCTTGCTGGAAGGACTGCGCGACGTGCAGCGCAACTTGGAGCAGCGCAAAATCGGCTTTGTGATGAAATTCGGCCATCCGCCCGAAGAGATACTCAAGCTGGCTCAGCAGGCCAGTTTGGTCATTACCGACCGGGCGTACCTGCGCCCCTCCCGCGACTGGCGCACCTGGCTGGCTGATCAATTGAAAGTGCCGCTGATTCAGGTAGAGAGCGACGCGGTGGTGCCGATTGAAACCACCTCTGGCAAGCAGGAATGGGCCGCCCGCACCATCCGCCCCAAGCTCCACAAATTGATGGACAATTTTCTGGTGCCGCTGGAACCGCGCACCATCAAAGTGCCGTCGCTGGGCCTGCTCAGCAGTGTGGACGTGAGCGACCCGCAACAGGTTTTGGCTGGGCTGAACATTGACCGCAGCGTGCTGCCCGGCGAGGAAAGCGGCGGTGAGGACGCGGCCCAAGCGCGGCTGACACAGTTCATCACAGGCGGCTTGCAACACTACGACGAGCGCCGCAACAACCCCTTGGTAGACGGCGCGTCCAGACTCTCGGCTTACTTGCACTTCGGCCACCTCTCCCCCATCGACGCGGTGCTGCGGGCCCGTGAGCAGGGTGGCGCGGGCTTGGACGCCTTCGTGGAGGAGTTGGTGGTGAGGCGCGAGCTGAGTTTCAATCTGTGCTTTTACAACCCGCAGTATGACCAGTACGCCGGATTGCCCGATTGGTGCCGCAAAACGCTGGCCGAACAAGAAGGCGACGAGCGCGAGTACCTTTACACCCGCGACGAGCTGGAGACCGCCGAAACCCACGACCCGTATTGGAACGCCGCACAGCATCAGATGGTGCGCACGGGCCGGATGCACAACTACCTGCGGATGTACTGGGGCAAGAAGGTGCTGGAGTGGTCAGAGACGCCGCAACAAGCCTATGAAGTGCTGGTCTACCTCAACAACAAATACGAAACCGATGGCCGCAACGCCAACAGCTACGCAGGAATCAACTGGGTTTTCGGCACCCATGACCGCCCCTGGGCACGCCGCCCCATTTTTGGCACGGTGCGCTATATGGCCGCCAGCGGCCTCAAGCGCAAATTCGACGCCGACGCTTATGCGAAGAAGTGGGCGTGAATGGCAGCAAACTTAGATCTTGGGTAATCTAACCATTTTTGGCTTATTTCTAAGCGTCTGTCGTGGTGAAATGAGCAAATCTATTTCAGCCTATCCAACAAAAAAGCGGCCCACTCAGGAGCCGCTTCTTTTTGTTTCGTTTTCTCTACCAAGCGTAGAAGATCGCCATGATGAACAGCCAGACCACGTCCACCAAGTGCCAGTACATGCTGGCGGGCACGAGGGAGCCGTGATTGGTTTTGTCAATCTTGCCGGTCATGTATTGGTAGTACGGCAGGGCCACGCCCACGCCGCCGATGATGATGTGAAGGCCGTGCAACCCGACGATGATAAAGAAGCAGGTCTGCCAGAGGTTTTGCATCCAGTTGCTCTCTGAGCCGAACAGCGAGAACTCGTAGACTTGGAAAATCATAAAGAACGCGCCCAGAATCAGGGTAATCAGCAGACCCAGGCGGCCCCGGCTGACGCGGTGGTGGTGCAGGTCTTGCTCGGCTTTGTGAATCACGAACGAGCTGCTCACCAAAATTAAGGTGTTGAGCGCCGCCAGCCAGATGCTCGGACGGGTTATGGGCGGTACCGCGTTGCCCACGACGCGCAAGTACACGTAGCCAGCGATCAGTACGCCGAACAAGCCGACTTCCGAGATGATGAACCAAGCCATACCCATAAAGCCGTTGCTGTACTTGGTCAGGGTGTGGTGCTCCACCGGCACGTCGTATTCGGGCGTCCCAGCCCACTTGAACAGCGAGTAGAGGAAGAAAGGAATGCTCAGGTACAAGATGATGCTGGCGAGTTGGTTGGGCGTTTGCGCCGGCGAAGGACTCCAGCTGGTAAACCACCCGAACGAGAGGCCGTAGCCCATCAGCGCAAAGGCGAGGGCAGTCATAAACGGCCAAACGGTGCTCTGCGGCAAGTGAATGCTGCTCGGATCAACCGGAATCAGCTTGTCGCCGTTCTTTTCCCAGTCGTAGAGCGGGCGCTCGGTGGGAAAAGTGGTGGGGAAGTCGTGGGCGAAATCGTAGGACTTGGGCGGGCTGTCTGCCGTCCATTCCAAGGTGAAACCGCCCCAGGGGTTGGCCGAAGCCGTCGCCGGACGACGCCAGCTCTGGTACATGTTCCAGACCCACACAACGCCGCCGATCAGCAACACCAGTGCGCCGAGCGTCGAGATGAAGTTGAGTTCATTCCAAGCAAAGTTGCCTGCCGGATACGTGTAATACCGGCGGGGCATGCCGAGCAGTCCCAAGATGTACTGCGGCATAAAGGTCATCCACGAGCCGACCATAAAGAGCCAGAAGTGCCACATCCCCAACTTCTCGTCAAGGAAGCGCCCGGTCATTTTGGGCCACCAGTAATACAGGCCGCCCATCGCCAGGAAAGCCGTGCCGAACATCATCACGTTGTGGAAGTGGGCCACCACGTAATAACTCATGGTGACTTGATAATCGAACGGAATCAGGCCCAGTGAAACGCCCGTGATGCCGCCGATCAGGAAGTTAAAGATGAAGCCGATCAACCAGTAGGTGGGCGTCTTCATAATGATTCGCCCGCCCCAGAGGGTGCCGATCAAGTTAAAGAGTTTGACGCCAGTAGGCACAGCGACCACCATCGTCGCCACCATAAAGGCAATCTGCCACGTTTCGGGAACACCGATGGCGAACATGTGGTGCAGCCACACCAGCAGCGACACCATGGTGATGCCCAGCAGCGAGTACACCATCACGCGGTAACCGAACATCGGCTTGCGGGCCATCGTCGAGGCAATTTCCGCGCCGATCCCGAGGTAAGGCAGCAGCATCACGTACACGGCGGGGTGAGAGTAGAACCAGAAAAACTGCTGCATCAGCACCGGCACGCCGTTGATGCCGGGGTTAAACATGCTCAGACCGACCTTGAGGTCAAGGTAAGTTACCAGCGCGGCAGCCGTCAGGCCGCCCAATGAAACGAGCTGCAAAATTGAAGTGGAAAAGATGGACCACACGAAAATCGGCATTTTCCACAGGCTCATGCCAGGAGCACGCATGTTGACGATGGTGGCCGCAAAGTTGGCCGATCCGAGGAGCGAGGCGATGCCGTTCAGGATCAGGGCGACCATCAGCACGGTCACGCCGGTTTGGTTGGCGTCTACCGACAGCGGGTAATAAAATGTCCAGCCGACGCCGGGAACGCCGCCGTGAAACAGGCCGGTCAGAATCAGGATCATGCTGAACATGAACAGCCACACTGCAAAGTTGTTGAGCCTCGGCAGCGCCACGTCGCGCACGCCGAGTTGCAGCGGCACGAACCAGTTGCCGAATCCGAACAGCCCAATCGGAATCAGAAAGAAAAAGATCATGATGGCCGCGTGGGTGGTCAGGACTTGGTTATAGACGTTACCGACCAGCAGTGTGTTGTTGGGCACCGCCAGTTGCAAGCGGATCAGCACCGCCAAGATGCCCGCAACGGCGAAACCGATGATGGACGTGCCGATATACAGCGTGCCGATTTTTTTGTGGTCGGTGGTGGTCATGTAATCCCAGATGACCGCGCCGATGCCGGGTTTCTCTGCCGAATGAGCGGGCGCTTGAACTGCCATGCTTATTTGCCTCCATTCATGGCCGTGCTGGCCGAAGTGATCGCGTTCACGCTGGACGGAGTGGGATTTTGCGCGGCGGGAACTGGTGCATCCGGCACCAGCGCCGAAATTTTCATCCAGTAATTGCCTTCAGCCGGAAGCTGCAAGGTCTTGAGATACGCTTCCAAGTCGGTCAACTCCTGATCGGTGAGGGTGGGGTAGCCTTGGGTCGAGCCGTCGTAATGCGGCATGACGCTGCCGGGTTTGATGCTGCTTGACGCCTTGATCCACTGGTGAAGGTGGGTATCCACGTCCGCGCCTTCCCAAACGCCCGCGCCGAGGGTGCGCCGCGAACCGAAAAAGCTCAAGTCGGGGCCGGACTGCCCGGCGGCGGCGGTGCCCTGAACACGGTGGCAGGCCGCGCACGCGCCGGCACCTTCTTTGCCCTGCATAAAGATGGTGTAGCCTGCTGCCGCCGACGTGCCTGCCGCCGCCACTGGGGCCTTGTAAGCCTGAGCGGCGCTGACAAACTGCTGATACTCGGCTTCCGGCAAAGCGATCACTTTAAAGCGCATGTTGGCGTGTGAAGCGCCGCACAACACGGTGCAGTTGCCCTGATAAACACCAGCTTTGTCATTGTCGATTTGCCAGGTTTTCTTGACGCTGGGAATGGCGTCGCGCTGACCGCCGAGGTTGGGAACCCAGAAACCGTGAATCACGTCGCGTGAAGTGGCGGTCACAGCGATTTTGGTTTTGGACGGCACGATCAGTTCGTTGCCGTTGGTGACCAAGCCCGTGCCCGCCGCCGCGTCGACTTTGACGTTGGGGTACTCAAAATTCCAGTAAAACTGCGCCGCCACTGCCGTGACCGGATAAGCGCCGGCGGGCGTGGGATTGAGCCGTGCCATCGCTCGCACCGTGAGCAGCGCCAGCACAATCACGATCACCACAGGAACGGCCACCAGCGTCACTTCGAGGCGGTTGTTGCCGTGAAACTGCGCGGGGGCCGCGTCGTTTTTGTCTTCGCGGAACTTTTGGACGGTGTAAAACAGTGCCCACGACACGCCGACGAAAATAATAACCGAAATGACGATGGCCCAAAGAGCCAGCCAGAACATCTCGCGGTTGTAGCCCGAGGACAAATCGCCAATCGAGAGCGATTGGTTAACCTGCTGCCCCAAGGCCGAGCTGGAAAGCAGGGCCAAACCAAGAGCAGTCTTGGCTGCGCGGCTGGGCCGCCAAGCGGCACGGCAAAATAAGCTATTCAACATCACTCCTTGTCATAGATGCAGTTTAGGGGGTTTTGAACGTGAGCGGTAAGCCTTGGCCCGTGAGCCGGGGGCGAAGTGGGGTAAAGCCTGCCGAACCTGAACTGCCGAACTCAAAGCTGCTTCCGGCTTCCAGCATAAAACTTTTTGGGGCAGTGCCCACGGGAATGTTTTGCAAAAGGCGTTGCCTCACACAAAGATCACCCGGTCCAGAGCGGCGGCCAAAAACAGCAGCGCCAAATACAGCATCGAGAACAAGTAGAGCGGCAAGGTGTTTTTGCGCTCGATCTTGTTGCCCTTGACCACATGAATGCGCAGCTTCCACGCCAGCCAGAGTTGCCAGCTGCCCAGCAGCAGCGCCGAAATCCCGTAAATCCACGACACTTCCCGCAGCAAGATCGGCATTAGTGACAAAACCAAGGTGTAAATGGCGTACAAAAAAGTCTGTTCGACGGTCAGGCGGTCGCCGTGAACCACCGGCAACATCGGAATGCCCACCGCTCGGTACTCATCTTTGATCATCAGCGCCAGCGCCCAGAAGTGAACCGGCGTCCAGAAGAAGATGATGGCAAACAAAAACCACGCGAACAAGTTGAGATCGCCCGTGACGGCGGCCCAGCCGACCAGCGGCGGAAACGCGCCAGCCGCGCCGCCCAGCACGATGTTGTGCCAAGTGGTGCGCTTGAGCCACAAAGTGTAGACAAACACGTAAGTCGAGAATCCGGCCAGACTCATCAGCGCCGCCACCGGGCTGGCCAGCGTCCACAGTGCTGCAAAGGACAGCACTTGCAGCGCCGCGCCGAAGATAAAGGCTTGACGACTGGAGATTAGACCGCTGCTGGTGGGCCGCTTGGCGGTGCGGGCCATTTTGATGTCGATGTCGCGGTCAATGATCATATTGAAGACGCCCGCCGACCCCGCCGACATAAAGCCGCAGACGCCGACCAGCAGCAGCGGCCACAGCCCCGGCCAGCCCCGCGCCGCCATAAACATGGCCGCCAATGTTGTCCACAACAGCAAGCTGATGACTTTGGGTTTGGTCAGCGCCAAATAATCGCGCCAGGTTGCCCGACGCGCCGCACCTAAGGTGGTCACGCGCTCGCCGCCTTCAAAGTCACGCGCCGCATCGGCTGGGTCACCAGGGCCGAGTACACCACCATCACGGTGATCAGCCACATCAAGCAGGCGAACAGCAGGTGAATGATCTGCATGGTGCCGGGCGCTTTGAGAGCGACATTCAGCACGCCGATCAACATTTGCGCTCCGATCACGCCGTAAAGCGCGTAGCTCCAGCGCTGGGTCATGGGACTCAGGCGCTCGCGCAGCACCCGCCCCGCGAACCAAACCAAGTAAGCGCAGACCACCAGCGCCAGCGCCGGATGAATCACCCGCAGGTTTTCGATGATGGAAGCGGTGGCCCCGAAGTCGCGCTTGACCGTGTCGATCGGGGTGCCGGGGGCCGGAACGAACAACTTGTCGCCCAGCGCCGTGACCGCGCCCGCCATGCCCAGCAGCAGCATCAGTACGGTGGCCAGCGGACTGCCCCAGCTCAACCAGCCTTGACTACGCAGGGTAAAGCGCGGCGCACCGCCCGCCCACAGCGCGGTAAGCAGCAGCGCCCCCAGCAGCAAAAAGGTATTGGCAAGGTGCAGACCCTGCACGAAGCCGCGTGCAGGATCGGTGCTGCCCGCCGTCAGTCCCAGCAGGACTTGCACGCCGCCGATGACGCCTTCAAACAAAATCAGGCCCAGCGACCAGACCGCGCCGAGCCGGGCCGGATGGCCGCGCTTAGTGGCAAAAAACGCCAGCGCCACCACCGCGATGGCCAGCAAGCCGCTCAGCGAGCTACTGCCCCTGTGGCTAAATTCCACGACGCGCTCCAAAGTAAACGAACGCGGAATCACCTGACCGTCGCACAGCGGCCAGTGGGCTCCGCAGCCCGCCCCGGAACCGCTGATCCTCACATAAGCGCCCCATAAAATCACCAGTACATTGTAGGCCAGCGCGGCCCAGCTCAGGCCCACCAGCGCTTTAACAGCCTGCGCTTTCCCCGCTCCAGCTCTGCCTTGCTCCACAACCCTTCTCAAGCCCTCTCACCTTTCTTCCTTTGCCGCTCAGGCTTCCGCGCTTGCCTCTTGAGTTGACCTTGCGAACTCAGTCGTTGCCTGCTCAATGTGGGCGAGAACGGAAAATGGATTCTCAAACGCTCGTTGACTGTAGTTTAAGAGAAGTGACGGCAGGGCAGTGGGTACAATTGTCCTCAGCAAGATCTCAGAAAAACCGCTCTGGGACGTCAAATTTTGAGTTTGGGATGTTTGCCTGGTTGATGGGCCGAGCACCTGAGTCAGCAAATGACCCTGTGCGGCTCAGACGCGCCTCCCTAGAATGCCACTCATGGCTTCTATTATTAATCAGTGGGCAGTGATCTGCATTGTCCTCAGCGGCGTCGCACTGGTGGTGGGCGTCACCTTTATTCGGCGCGGCAACCGCGAACTGCACATGCGCTTTATGTTGCTGGCCAGCGGACTGGCGACTCTCTTCCTGATTCTTTACCTGACCCGCTTGGGCCTCGGCTACGAAAAGAAATACACCGGTCCGGAAGCTTGGCGCTCGGCTTACTTCGTTCTACTGGTTACCCACATCTTCATGGCCGCGCTCAACGTTCCTCTGGCGCTTGGAGCGCTCTACTGGGCCTACAGGGGTATCAAGTCGGCGGGCAGCCTCAGCCAAGTAGACAGTGTGCCCGCCGCCC
The DNA here is from genome assembly GCF_007280555.1 of Deinococcus detaillensis. Classification (NCBI taxonomy): domain Bacteria; kingdom Thermotogati; phylum Deinococcota; class Deinococci; order Deinococcales; family Deinococcaceae; genus Deinococcus; species Deinococcus detaillensis. The sequence continues at coordinate 138,038 of NZ_VKDB01000004.1, forward strand.
GCGCCGCCTTCGACACCCACCGCCGTTGGACGCGCTGGACGGTGCCGGTGTGGCTTTATGTGGCAGTGACCGGCTGGATCATCTATCTGGTGCTCGACCGCTTCGGGCAGCTCAGCTTGAGATAAGCACAGCCCGCTTCAGGCCGCTGCAGACCTGTTAGCCTTCAAGCATGAAACTTACCTTGCCCGAACTGATTCGCGACACGCCGTTGGTGATGGTCACGGCTTACGACTATCCCGGCGCGCAGCAAGCCGAGCGGGCCGGAATGGACTTGATCTTAGTCGGCGACAGCCTCGGTAATGTCGTGCTCGGCTATGACAGCACCGCGCCGGTCACACTCAGCGACATCATCCACCATGCCCGCGCCGTGCGTAGGGGTGCGCCGGAGACCTTTTTGGTGGCCGATTTGCCATTCGGCACCTACCACACCAGTTTGCAAGACACCATGCGGGCGGCCATCAAGGTGATTCAGGAAACCGGAGCCGACGCCATTAAGGTCGAGGGCGCGTCACCGGAGGTGCTGGAGGCCATCACGGTGCTGAGCCGCAACGGTATTCCGGTGATGGGCCACGTGGGCCTCACGCCACAAACCGAAGTCTCCTTGGGCGGGCGCAAAGTGCAGGGCCGAGACGAAGTCGGCGCTCAAAAAATCGTGCAGGCCGCCCTCGCCGTAGAAGCGGCAGGAGCTTTCGCAGTGGTGCTGGAAGTCATTCCGGCGCGGCTGGCCCGCCTCATTACCGAAAAGCTCAGCATTCCCACCATCGGCATTGGCGCGGGGCCGTACTGTAAAGGTCAGGTGCTGGTGTATCACGACGTTCTTGGCGTTTACGACAACGAAAAGAAAATCGCCAAACGCTACGCCGAACTCGGTCAACTGGCCACCGAAGCCCTCAAACAGTACGCCGCCGATGTCCGAGAAAAGAACTTTCCAACCAAAGAAAACAGCTTCATCATCAAAGACGAAGTGTTGGATCACTTGTATTGATGCTCCGAGAAAAGAAAAGCACCTGCCCACTGAACGGCAGGTGCTTTTCTTTGGTGAGTTGTTGGCTTAGTTGATGGTTGCGCGGAAGCAGACGATAAAGCTTTTGCTGGGCGCAAGAGTCAGGGTGGTGTCGTTGACAAAGAGGCGTGGGGTAATACCGTTGGTGTCCTTGCCCAACTGCGCCGCGTCACCGTCAGCCGCGAAGGTCAGGAATTTGGTGCTGCCGTCCGGCAAGGTGTACTTGACGTCTTTACCGGTTCCGTAGCCGCCGACTTGAGCGGTGGTGCTGGCGGGGATGTTGTCGCCGAGGCCCAACTTGGTGACGCTGGTGTTGCCGATGTTTGAAGCGGTAAGGCAATACTCCAACACGTCACCGGGTTTACCGAGACTGTCTCTCGTCACTGGGCCGTTGGCGGTGATGTTCTGGACTGTTTTATCCAGCAGCGCTTTGGGCGGAGCAGGCTGGGTGCAGGCCAGGGCGTTGGCTACGGTAAACCCGTAATCATCGCTGACGCCGCCGCCGGACGCGTTCGAGATGAATTTGACCTGTACGCTGCTGATGCTCTTGACGCTGCTGGGCAACGTCACCCAGATTTTGGAGGAGGTGTAGCGGTTGAGCGTCAGGCTGGCCGCGCCGCCTTCCAAGCTCGCACCGTTGGAAGGAACCACACTGGCCCGGCCACTGTAAGCGTCTTCGGTGAGGAAGCTGGCGTAGACCGTGCCGTTGACAATGAGCTGCAAGGTGCTGGCTTTGCTGACCGGGCCGTAGCCGTTGTTGAAGTAGTAGGTGCCGTCAATCACGAAGCTGCCGGAAGGGCCGGTGCCGGTGCTGTACGCCGCAGCGTCGGTGATCAGCTTGCCGTCGCTTTGGAGGGTGGCATTGTCGTTATCTTGGTAGCCAGTGATGGGCGAGGCCAGCAAGTTGGTCGGGGTCCCGGTGCTGCAAGTTGCAGGTGGGAGGGGCAGTGGGGTGACGGGGGCAATGTCTTGGGCACACCGAGCGCCAACAGTACACGTCGCCGGATCGGGGATGGGATCGGTGTCGCCGCCACCGCCCACACTGGCTTTGTTCACGACGCTGCTGCCGGCTTTGGGCGTCACGTTCACGGGAATGGACAAGTTGACCGAACTGCCACTGGCCAACACGTTGGTGGTGGTGCAGGTCAGGAGCTGCGCTTCGTTGGGATTGGGCGCATACCCGACGCCCTGTTCCGCTTCACCGCTGTAAGTGCAAGTCCAGCCCGCCGCAGGCGAGAAGCCGCTGGGCAGCGCCGCGCCGATGCCGACGGGCAACTGATCCTTGACCGTAATGACGCCGCTGGTGGGAGCAGAACCCGCCGCGTTGGAAACTTTGATGTTGTACAACCCGGCCTGCAAAACTTGGAAGGTAGCCGGGATGTGGGTTTTGGTGATGCTCAGCGCCGCCACTGGCAGCGGGCAGGTCAGCTTAATGTCGTCGAGCTTGAGGACATTGAGGTCGGCGGTGGTGCCGTCTTTGAGGGTGTAGAGGCGAATAATCACTTTATTGCTGGGCGAAACGAAGCTGGGCACGCTTTGTTTGGTGTAGTCGGTGGTGGCCAGCGCTCCGTTGTACGTCTGGAGCAGGGTGTTGGTAACACCATCATAAAAGCGGTACTGGATTTGGGTCGCGGTGTTGGAGTGGCTGCGGACATAGTTTTCGTAGCTGATGGTCGAACCGGCAGGCACCGTAATCTGGCTTTCGTAGAGCAGGCCGGGAATGGTCAGGTTGCCGCCGTTCTTGTTCTCGAAATTGGCGATGTTGTAATACAGGGCACTGCCACCGTTGCCGGTATGGTCAATTTGGTTCCATACGGTGTAGGTGCCGTCGGTGTTGGTCACGGTGTTCGCATCAGACAAGTAGCGGTGATTACGAACTTCCACGAGCGGGCCGCCGCTGTTGAAGGTCTGGAGATACGGCGCTGCGGTTGTGCAGGTTCCGGAATCAGGCACCGGCACCGTCGGGTTGGTGATTTTCACTGTGGCTTGATCGGTGTTGTTAGTGAGATCGGTTTCGGGTGTGGGCGTGGCGACTTTGGCCACGTTGGTCAAGCTCTGTCCAGCGCTGACCACATCTGCCGAAACCGAAACGCTGTAGACCTGCTTGGCATTGGGAGCCAGACTCGCCACAGTGGGCCAAGTCACGGTGCGGCTCGGAGCGTTGTAGGTGCCGCCGTTATCAGCTGAAACAAAATTCAGTCCAGCAGGCAGCGTATCTGTCGTGACCACGTTGAGCGCCGTACCTTGGCTGACGTTGCTGCTGGTCACGGTGAAGCTAAAGACCTCGCCCACATTGGCCGTCGCGGGGCCGGTTTTCTCCACTTTGAGATCAAGGGTCGCCGGAACTGGGCAGGTCACTTTGATGTCATCAAGCTTCACGACGTTGGCGTCAGCACTGGTGCCATCTTTGAGTGTGTAGATTCGGAGAACGACTTTATCGCTGGGCGAAACGAATCCGTCGACAATCTGTCTGGTGTAATCGGTGGTGACCACCGCGCCGTTTACACTCTTGAGCAGCGAGCCGCTGACCCCGTCATAGAAGCGGTACTGCAACTGCGTGGCGCTGTTCGAATGGCTGCGGACATAATTCTCGTAACCAATCGTTGAACCCGCCGGAACAGTGATTCGGCTCTCATAGATCAGACCGGGAGTGCTGAGGTTGCCGCCGTTTTTGTTCTCAAAATTGGCGACGTTGTAGTACAGACCGTAGCCATTGTTTCCGCTATGGTCGATCTGGTTCCACAGGGTGTACGTTCCGGTGGTGCTCGTCACCGTATCGGCATTGCTCAGGTAATCATGGTTCCGAGCTTCAGCCAGCGGGCCAGACCTGTTAAAGCTCTGGATATAGGGCGTGCTCACCGTGCAGGTGCCGGAATCGGGAATGGTCGGCGTGGGCGGCTTGTAGCCGAAATTGCCTCCAGGCACCGTGATATTGGCCTGCGGGCTGACGCCGGATGTGGAGGTTGGCGTGGTGGCTGTCAATCCGGAGAGCGGAGCCGAGGCGGCGACCACTTCGATCTTGTAAGGCTTGTTGCCGAGCGACAGATTGGGAAACGAGTAACTGCCGTCGCTGCCAGTGGTCACGGTGGCCACAGAGCCGTTCTTATCGGTAGCTTTGACCGCCACGTTCTGGATGCCCGGTTCGCCGCCATCCTGAGACGCGTTGCCGTTGTTATCCCGGTAGACCTTACCGCTGATGGTTCCGGAAGACACCACGCACTTTTGCAAGAACAGATCATCGACATAGAAGTCGTTGCCTTCCGCAACCGTGGAAATATTTTTAAACGAGACCGGAACGCTGGTCTGGTTCCCAGAATTGAAGATGATCGAGCCGCGTTCCCAATCGTCGCCCCGCACCAGATTGTTGGTGACGCCGTTGGCTAAGCCTCCAGCAGAAATGGACAGTTTGGCGGCTTGGTCACTTCCACCGTAAGCCGAACTGGCCGCATGAGGCGAGCGGCCCCACAAACCGATCTCGTAGTTGGTGTTGCGCTCGACAGCAATAGTCTGGTTCAGGAAAGTGGCCTGCGAGACTGCGCCGTTGACCGCCAGGTAAGCGTCGGTGCCGCCACCGTTGGTGTGACCTGTATACGCTTGCCACGGCCCGTAGACATCAAGCAGATTGCCACTGCCATACGAGGAGGTCACGGCGTAGGTTCCCTCCGGGCGAATCCGGCCCGTGCCGTCGGTGTTGTTGGTATAGCTGTAAGGCGAACCGGGCCGGTCTGCCGATTCCAGATCCCGGTAGGTCGGCGGAGAAGTTCGGGCGATGCTGCCGAAGGTGCCGCCACTTTCCGCCGTGATCAGGTTGGGCGAAAGCGTTCCGCCCTGTTCCTGACACAGGCTTCCGAAAGTGGTCGAGGCGCTGGCCACTCCTCCCGACAAAGCGGCGCAGGTCAGCGCCAGACGCAGCAACCACGGCTGTGTCGCTGGAATGGAAACGGGAGCTGCCACTTCAGGGCTGCTGGGCCTGTCGCCAAGTAAGCCAATCAGCACCGCCGGGGCGCTCGAGCGCGGCTGGATGAGGCGAGGCAATCTCATTTTTTATCTCCCTGGGAAAGGCTCAAACTGTTGTCGCGTTGGCCGTCGTCGAGCATCAAATCGAGGCGCACATAAAGGCCCCTACGGGTGTACAGGTTGCTGGCTACGCCGTCAAAGCCCACCGGGTTATAGCCGAGCGTCGCCCAAGTGCCGGGCAACACCCTCGCACTGGCTTCGAGACCAAGGCTGTACGCGCTGTAATTGGTGCCGGGTTGGAAAAGGCCGCGTGCCGCCGCGCCAATACCGAAGGTGTCATTCAGGTAATAGGTCCCGCTGACCGAAAGCTGAAGCGTCAAGCTGCCGCTGTCACCCGCCAGCATCCGTCCGGCCAGTCCCGCCCGCACCGAGTAGTCGGCGCGGTGGTATTCGGCGTTGGCTTCGCCGATGAACTGCGGATTTTTGCCGCCGAGTGCGCCGTCCGAGTAGCGCAGGTAGCTCAGGCCCTGCCAAGCGCCGTTTCTGAGCGCCGCCGAGACCGCGAACTGGTTGCCCTCTTCACTTTTCACACCGGAGAAGACTTTGGTGCCGTCGAGGCTGAGGCTGAACTGATCGGTGACGTTGTAACTCACGCCGCCTTTGACCACCGTTCTGAGGTGATCGGTTTGGGCGAGGTCAACGCCAGTGGTGGCCACCAGATTGTCGGCGGTGTATTTGAGGCTAGGCCCCACGTTCCACTCGCTTTTTCCGGTGCCGACGCTGTAGGCGTAACTGCCCGACACGCCTAAGCCCAAGTGCTCGCCGAGCGGCAAGCTGGTGTCGACCCCGAAGCGGGCGCGGTTGCCACTGCCGCCGTTGCCGGGCAGATCGTACGAAACGCTCAGGTTGGTGCCGCCCAAGGTGGTCTGGAGACCCACGGTGGCCGCATTGTCGCCGCCCCACTCGTAGTCGTCGCTGACATTGAGGGTGACATTTCTGGCTATGCCGACTTTGCCGCGCAGAGTGGTATGCGGCTTGAGACCGCCGCTGATCGGCTGGCTGTGCTGGAGATCGACGCTGTTTTCGCCCTGAACATACCCGACGCTGGCCACGCCTGCCAAGCCGGAAGTGTCGCCGAAGCCGTACTCCACACCCAAACCGACTTTCACCGGATTGAGGAGGTAGGTGGCCAGCAAACTGACGTGCCCTTGGGTGTTGGTTTTGCTGGCCGTGCCCGCCGCGTTGGAGACCGAAGAACTGTAATCGCCGCCAATCCGCACACCGAACTTGTCGGTGAGGGCCACGTCCGCTTGACCGACGGCGGCGGTGCCGACCGGGGTGCTGTTGAGGCCCACATATTTGCCGTCTTGGTAGCGGAATGACGCGCCGTACTGCACCGAGCCCGTTTTGCCCGAGACGCCGCCGTCGGCGTGAATACCGCCCGAATAGGCCGCCAGCAAACTGCCGCTGGAGTTGCCGCTGCTAAAGCTCACTCTCGCACCAGTGGTGGTAACGCCGTTCATGTTGACCACTGCCGCCGCCAGATTGACTGGGCCGAGATCTTGCTGAATCTGTGCGCCCCACGCCACTGAGCGGTTTTGGTTACCGTTGACGAGGGTGTAATTGACCCGCACGATTTGGCGCGAGCCGGTTTCGTCTACCAAATTGACGGGGCTGCTGAAGTACAAGACGCCGGCCACCGAATCGAGGGTGTAATCCACGTAACGCTTGAGCGTTTTGATGGTCTCGATTTGGGTCAGCGGGCTGACCGAAACGAGCTGCACGGTTTCGCTGTCGTGGGTGACATCGGTGCGCGAGAGATTGAGGACGCGGGTGCCGTTGGCGATCAGGTCTTCGTTGACTTGATCGTTAGAGAGGTAAGCCGCAAAACCCGAAACGCCGGGGTTGGTGCGGGTAAAGCCCGAAAGCGCGGTGGGCGTGGCGTTGATCGAGAAGACGCTGATCGGCAAGCTGGACTGCCGGTACTGGATGTTGAAGTTGGGATGCTCGTAGCGGAAGGCCACCGGATCGATGCCTTGCAGCGCCAAGTCTTCGGTGCTGCTGTCGCCGTAAGTCGAGTAGCGCTCCAGTGGATTGGTGGTTTTGGCCAGGCCTTGTTTGGCGTCCAAGCTAAAGCCGTTGCCTTGTCCGCCTTCACCGGCTGCCGCGCCCGCGACGTAGAGCTTGCCGCCGGCCAGAGGCGTTTCGTAGTAGGCTGCGCCGCGCACGCCGTAGTAGGGCGATTTGTCGGGCCCGGTGATGTCGAGTCCGGCAGTGGCGCTCAAAAAGCCGATTCCGACCCGGTTCTGGCTGGGCTGAGCGTCGAATTTTTGCTCGAAGACCTTGTCGCCGACTTGCACCTTGACGTTGAAGCGGGTGGGCGCGGACAGCGGCTGCAACTCCAGCACGCCTTCACCGTCTTTGAGGGTGATTTGGTAGCTGGCCACCGCCGGTTGCGCGTCTTTGACGGTGGGTTCGAGGCTGCTTTCCACTGTGACGACCGGTGTAAAGGTGCTCACTCCCTGCGCGTCGAGCAGCTTGACATTGACCTGGATCGGATTAATGCCGTCGGCGACGAGTTGACGGGCCGTGATCTCGGCTTTCACCGGCACACCGGCGAGGGAGACTTTGATGCTCTGGCCCCCGAAGGCAATGGTGTTTTCACCGGCCCGCAGCATCACGCCGTAAAACTCGCGGCGCTGCACACCGTTGGCCGCGTCAATGACTTTTTTACCGATCGAGGCCTCAGACACCGCGACGCCGTTGACGGTGGGCAAGCTGTTGTCACTGTCTGAACCCGACACCGCCAGGGTGATGCGGTCACGCTCGCGGAAAATGGCTCCGTCGAGCGGCAACTTGATGGCCCCGGCGTTTTCGGTTTGAGCCTGCATATCGAGGCTCTGGGCCGCGCTGAGATCGCTCAAGTCCACGTCGCCGATCAGCACTTCCTGACGGTCATGGGCGTAGCGGCCCACCAACGCGGGCGAGTTGAGCGCGGGCAAGCTGCCCTCGTGCGCCACTTTATAGGTCAGCACGCCCTGCGGCGCACCGGGAGTCGTCCAGTAAAAGCGCCCGCTCTTGCCAACTTCCGGATCAACGATGGGTTTGCTGTTGAGGGCGCTGCTGCCCATGACATAGGTGCTGCCCTGCGGAGCGCTGTGGGCAATGATGATCTGGTTGGCGCTGCGCGGCGCATCGAAGGGAATTTGCACCACCGATTCGCGCATGATGCTGGGCGCGGCGGCCACCGGCGTGGGAACTGCTACCGGTGCTGGCTCGACCTGCGCTTCGGGCGTGGGCGGCGTGACCACTACAGGCGGCGGTGGGGGCAGCTTGACCACCAAGACGCCGCCGAGTTGCTGCGTGCTTTCGCAATTGCTCTTGAGAACTGCTGTCAGCGGCGCTTGGGCATCACCCTCGGCTTTGACGCGGGCACGGTAGCTCAGGGTCTTCTCTTCGCCGGGAGCGAGCGTGCCGCTGAAGGTCGGCGGGTCGAGCGGTTCGAGCAGTTCACTGCTGCTGTCGGTCAGGGTATACGGAGCCGGAGCAGCGCTGGTGTTCTTGAGGCTGAGCGTGATGGTGGCGATCTCGCCGAGCTGAACCGGAGCCACGTCCGAGCGGCGAAGCTCGATTTGGGTGGCAGTGGGCAGCACCCGCACGCTGGCACTCTGGGTTTTGTTCCAGGGCGTCAGCGAAGCGGTGATGGTGCTGGCTTCCGGCGTAGCGGCGGTGGCAGTGGCTTCAAAGGTAAGGACACCGGGATTCTTGGCGTCTACTTTGCCTGAAAAGCTGGATTCGCCGTTGGCCGTAAAGCCTGCGGGCAAGCTGACCTGCACAGCCGCGTTCAGCGCTTGGCGCTCAAAAGCGGTGGTGGCCTGCGCGGTGAAGGTCACGACGTCGCCGACGCACACTTCCGGCTTATTAGCCGAGAAGCTCAGCGCCACGTCCGGCTTGACCTGCACGGCAACCTTACCGACGCCCTGCTTGGGAACCGTGACGCTGGATTTGTCGATGCTGACTTCCGCGCCAGTAATCGGGGCCACGCTGACCGGATAATCGCCGGACGGCACCCGCAAGCTGAATTCGCCGTTGACCGCGAGTGTTTTGTCGCCCGCTTCCACGGTGGCCTGGGTCGGCTCGTTGCCGTAAGGCAAAATCAATTCGGCAGTGACTTGCAGTTGACCAGTGGTATCGGCCTGCACCACGGTGATCGGGCCAGCCGGTTCGTTGGCGCGGCGCAGATCAAAGCCGACGGTGTTGGAAAACTGTTTTTCCTGGCCGGGCTGCTTGAGGTAGAGGGTGTAATTGCCCGCCGCTTCAGGAATGGCGATGTCTTCCCATTCGAGCTGATCGGAGACTTTGACTGGGTAGGCGTTGCCCGATGCGTCGCGCAGTTCGGCCTGCAGTTCGCTGGGACCGTCGCCGTCGTACATCCGAATATCGAGCGGGCCGCCTTTGTTGTAGACGTTGAGCGCCGGAACCCACTCGTGCGAGTGAATGTTGACGTTGAGGCGGTCAGACTGAATCGCCGCGCTGATCGACTTGAGCCGCAGTGCAAAGGTATTTTTGCCGTTGCCTTCGGTCTGTACACGCAAGGTGTACTCACCAGCAGGCAAATCCTGATTGATAAAAGTCTGCCAGTCTTGCTGCCCGCGTCCGAAATCTTTGGTCAGCAGCACGTCTTCTTGGTCGGCTTGCCCCGCCACTTTGGTGAGCTTGATCAGCGAGAAGGTGCTGTGAACGCTGGGATCGGCGTAGGACTCATCGCCGTAATACGTGGCTGAGCGGTAATCCTTGGGATCGAACTGAGCGCTGTAGAGGTCGAGTTGCACTCGGCTGGCTACACCCACGACCAGCTTGAGGTCTTGGTCGCCGACGGTCCAGAGCAGCTTGTTGCCGACACTGGTCAGCGGTAAAGAGGTGGCGATGTCCTGAGCGGCGGCGCTGGCGATCAGCGCGGCGGTCAGGGTGGTAATGGCGCGTTTCACTCAGTACCTCCACTCGGCTGTCGGATCAGTGACAGCGGCTTTCTGGTCGCCGCCGAAACGGAAACGGTAGGTTACGGCGCGGCTTCCGGCGGGCAGCGGATCAAACGTCAGTGCGTTCTGGCCGTCGAGCAGGGTTGCGCCTGTTGGCAGCGGATCTTGCAGGGTAAAGCCGCCGAGCGCCGCAGGGGTACTGAGGGTCAGCTGCACCAAGTAAGTGTTGGCTTCAGGGGTGGTAAAGACCTGCTTGTGGACAGTGAAACTGCCCATCTTGAGGGTGGTGTCGCGGATCACGCCGATGTCACCGGCCACCGAGGCCAGCGGGAAGTCCACGCTGGTGAGCTGACGGCACATCACGCCCCGGCTGCCCGGCAGTCCGCCGTCTTGCGGCAAGCTGAGATTTTGGGCGTAGACGCTGCTGGGGTCGAGGCGCAGTGCCCAGAAGCCTTCTTTGAGGGTGGCGAAGTGATAGCGGCCTTGCGTGTCGGTCAGCGAGGTGCGCCCATTGGCCAGAATCACGCGGGCACTCACCATCGGGATATCGAGGCCCTTGTCGTAAGTGCCGTTGCGGTTGACGTCGATGAAGACCGAGCCGACGAGGTCGCACAGCGGCTCGAAGATCAGCGCCCGAATGCGGTTGGTGGTTTGCGAGCCGACATTTTGCGAAGCGTTTTCGCTGCTGATGGCGTTGGCGATGGCGGTGTTAGTGACGCTGGTGCCGACTTTCGGCGAAACCAAAGCCTCAAACGTGACGGCGGCGGTTTGGCCGGGGCCGAGGTTGCTGACGATCCAGGTGTAGTTCTGGCCGTCGACTGCCGGATCACCAATCGGGGTGCCGTCGAGGCGACTGGAACCCGGCACGTATTGGATGCCGATGGGCATAGTATCCACGATTTCCACGCGCTTGAAAGTGGCATTTTTGGAGGGATTGGTGACGGTGAAGGTATAGGTGATGGTGTCGCCGATTGATGCTTCGGCGGGAGAAGAAGTCTTGTTGAAGATCAGGGCGCTGCCGAACACGGTGGTGGAGACTTCGTTGGAGGTCAGCGGCTCGTTAAACTCACTGCTCACCATCGTGAAGCTGTTCTTGATGATGGTGTCATCGGGCGTAGCCGCCTTAACTTGCGTCACCAGCGTCAGGTTGACGGTCGCTTTGGGAGCGATACTGCTGATCTTCCAAATCACTGCACCGTTAACGAGCGCACCGCCGCTGTCCGCCGAGACGAAGTCAAGGTTGGGATCGAGTTGATCGGTGACGACCACGTTGGTGAGAGGAACGCTCAAAGGGTTGACGATTTTGAGGGTGTAGGTGAGCTGCACTCCTTGCTTGACCACGCCGCCGGGCGAAACGCTCTTGACGAGCTGCGGCACTTCATCGGTGACGCTCGTGACCACGTCAACGGTCTGGTTTTGGGCTGCGCCCTGAGCGCTGGTGGCCGTCAGAAGCACCCGCAGGGCCTCACTTCCGTCGGTGGGAGGGACGCTGCTGGTCGGGGTATAGCAAGCTGCGAACGACTTACTCGCGCCGGGCGTCAGCGCCACGGACTGCTGGAAGGCTGAGCCGTCGAGCTCGGCCAAGCGGATGGTGGCGCTGCCCTTGACCACTTGGCCGCTGATACTGATGGTGTCGTTGACATCGCCGAGGTTTTTGACGGTGTGCTGGAAGCAGATCTCGCGGTTCAGGAAAGCGAGCGGCTTGGTTTGAAGATCGTCACTGCTCAGCTCGCCGCCGGGCAGGGCTTCGGGGTTGTTGACTGGTCCTAACGCGATTTTGGGGGTGTAGCGTACTTCCACAGTGGCGCGAGCTTCGAGGTTGAAGCCGAGGCTTTGAAGGGTGGCAATGTTGGTGCGGCTACCGGAGACTTGGCTCGGTGCAACGAGTCGAAAATTCAGGCTCAAGATTCCACCGGGCAGGAGCGAACCGATTCGCACCCGCACGCCGCGCACGCTGCCGGGTTCGGCAGTGGCCCAGGTGTTCCCGTCGGCGGTGTACTCGATGGTTCCGGCGCTGGTGGAAGCAGAACCGCTCACAAAGCGGAAGTCAATCATGTCGGGCGTATCGAGCCGATCCGTTACGATTACTTCACGCGAAGTGCCTAGCCCAGTGTTGGCGGCGTTGATCGACACGCTGACTTCTTGGCTAGGCCGTACGACAGATTGACCGAAAGCTTTGGTCAGGCTCAATACCGGCGGTTCCTCGGCCTGCACCTTGCCTATGTTGTTGTTGTCAACTGCGCCGCCCTCATTGGCCGGGCAAGCTGCCACCAGATTCAGGTAAGCCGCGCCGCGTGCTGCCGCAGCAGACTTGAAGCTGACCAGCATCGGCACCACTTGATCGGCCTTGAGCTGCACACTGGTGAGTGGGCCTTCGCCGCTGTCGATTTGGCCGCTACCGTTGTAATCGGCGTAAATATTGACATCGCTTAGCGGGAAAGCCGAGGCAGGATCTTGCGGGGCGCTCAGCGTAAAGATACTGTCGGTGTTGCCTGAGTTGGCCAGGGTGTAGCGCAGCAAACCGCTTTCGCCCGGCAAGAGGCTGACAACCTGACCGGGGTTGCTCACCGTGCCATCCGGCAAAACGCTGGGCCGGCACTGCGCGGTAATCACCGTTTTGACGGGCGGCGTGATTACTGTTCTTGGCGGGAGCGTCAGGTCTTCAGGTTGGTAGTCGAGCGTGGCCCGGTTTTCGATAACCGTGCCAGCAGGCGTTTGGCTCGGCCCGCCGACGGCCAAACCTGCACCGCTCAGCGCGAGGATCAGCGCCGCGAGTGGTTTACGCATCAAGGTATTTCGCACAGTGCCTCCAGAAAAGAGTGGTGGGGCCAAAACAGAGTCTTGGTGTGGCTGCCGGGTGTTCTTCAGCACATTAAAAAGCGTATGGATTGAGGGCTGCCGAACAATAAAACGAAGTTTCTAATGTTGGGAATGACAAAAAGGGAAATCACACAGCAAAAGCAGGCCAAAAATCACCAAAAACGCGGGCACAGGTTTGAGAAGGGGGCGCACTCCACTCCGAAAAGTAGAGTGCGCCGCCTCAGAACAATTACTTAACCGTCACCTTGAAGGTGGCGCTGATGCTCTCACCGGGCTTGAGGATGTCGGCATTGGTAATGTTGCCGTCATTGTTGGTGTCTACGCCGGTGTAGATGGTGCTGCCATCAGGCTGGGGCGCAGCCGGAGCATTGGCGCTCCACGTGGTGCCGTTGGTGCTGTAGAGCACCTTGCCGGTGGAGGTGGAGGTGGCCGCAAAGCTGACGTAGTTGGTATTGGCCGGAACAGTGTCCTTCAAGATCGCCTTGACGATGTTGGCGTTGGCCTTGTTGGTTCCGGAGATGGTATAGGTCAGCAAATCGCCGGGCTGGGCCTTGTCCTTGTCTACAGTCTTGGTGACGACGGGCGGGGTGCCGTTGCCGCCGACCTTGACGGTGTCGTTAGTGTCAGGGATGGTGCCTGAGATGGGCGAGACAGCTTTCTGATTGATGGTATAGGTGCCCTGAGCCGAGGCGCACGGCACGGGGATAACCGCCACCAGCTTGAGGGTCGCGCCAGGAGCGATAGGGCCGGTGTCTTGGCCGCCAGCCACGGTGGGCAGGGCAACTTCGCCCGCGTCCAACATGCCGTTGGCATTGGTATCGGTGTAGTAGGTCACGTTGACGGTCTGGTCGGCACCGCTGGTCAGCTTAACGACGGTGCTGCCGGAGATCACGAAGCGGTCAGGTGCGCCGCCCGTGTTCTTGACGCCCATCGGCAAGAAGGCGTTGGTGGTGTTGGTGCAGACCTTGGGATCCACGTTGACCGCTGTGGGGTCCTTGGGATCGGGGCTGGCCGGGGTGGCCGGAACGGCGGGGATGGGGGTGGGATCGGTGCCGGGATTCTTGGGATCCACGTCACCGAACTTGGCTCCCGGCAGGTTGACGATGTCCTTGGTGGTGTCGGTCTTGGTAGGATCGTTGCCGCTGATGACCGTCAGGGTCACAGTGGGCTGCTTGGTCGCGTCGGCAGAGGTCGAGCCAGCAAGCAGCGTCACTTTCACGAGGATATCGGTGGTGCCACCGGGGTTCACGCTGGGCGTCTGGGTAAACGGCGTGCCGTCAGGGTTGAGCAGCACGGTGGTGGAGCCAGCCGGGAAATCGGCGGGGTTGGTCGTCACCGTGAAGATGTCGGGACGGTTGCCGTTGTTCTTGATGGTGTTGGTGAAGGTAATGGTGGTGGTGGTGGTGGTGGCGTTGGCCGTCTGGGTGTCTTTGCCGTTCTGGTCAGGGGTGATCGGCACGCCTTCAGGCGAGGTGTAGACCGGGGTGCCGCCAACCGCCGTGGGATCGTTCTTCGGCCCGATGACGCCGCCGTCCTGACGGGCGATGGTGGTGGTGTTGGAGTTGTTGGCATCAATGGGCAAGTTGATGACGAGGCCCTGATCCTTGGCAGCGTTGGGGTTGCGGGTGCCGGTCGGGTCTGCGCCGTATTTTTCGGTGTTCAGGGCCGTGGTGGGGACGGTATAGACCTGGTAGAACTTGACGGTCTGATCCTGATTGACACCGCTGATGGTCGTGATCGGCGTTCCCGCTGCTGTAAGTTCGGCAGGGCTAACAAGGCCGTCGTTGTTGGTGTCGGGATTGGTGAGGTAATAAAGCACATTGGTGCCGGGCTTGACCACGCCGGTGGGATCAGGCAGGTTGCCCAAGGTGTACGACTCGCCCGGTACGTTGCCGGTGTTGGTGATCTGGTAAGGAAACACGACCACGTCGCCGGGCTTGCCGTTGTTGTTGGTCTGACCAGGCTTGGTGTAGTCCGGCTTGGTCACGTCTGCACTGCCGTCGTTGGGGGTCAGCACAAAGCTCGGCACCGGAGTAACTGTCGTCTTGACGGGCGGTGAGTCCACCGGGGGCTGCTCAGTGCCGCCAAAATCCGAAAAGTTCAGGGTGGCGGTGTTGGTGATGACAGTTCCAGCAGGAGTGGCTGTCGCGCCTGCCGCGCTTACTGCCATTGCCGCCATCAAAGAAACAATTGACCAGTACTTTTTCATATCTTCTCCTCCGCACTCAAAATGCGGCTACTGCTAAAAATCTGCCGGGTTGGCAATACTTGTTGGCGCTGCTTCAAAGAACCCGCTCAATTGACTTTCACGCGAAAGCTGAGCTTTAACGTTTCGTCCGGCTTTAAGGTGTCGAGCAGCCAGCGCACATTGGTGTATTCGCTGGATTTGATCTCGCGCGTGACCGATTTACCTTCGACGGTTTCGGTGCACTTCAGAGGAGCTTCGGCGTAAGCCAGCGCTTTTCCGGCACAAGCAGCCGTGAACTGGGTCGTCCAGCGGTCATTGCTCGGGGTGACCGAGCCGAGAAATTGAGTACCTTGCGGAATGGGAACGCCGACTCTGATCTTGTTGAGCACTTTGCCCGAAACATTTTGGGCCGTGACTTCTTCGATCAGCACTGCGCCGGGCAACACTGAAGACGGCGCAGAAACGCGCTCCTCAGCGGCTTTACCATCTTTTTGCACAGTGCGGATCAGGTCTTGGTCGAGGGTAAGTTTGACAGGCGACGCACTTTGTGCAGCGGCCGCCCCCCAGAGTCCAATACTCAAACCGGCGAGAAGGAAAAGTTGACATTTCATCAAGTGCCTCCAAAACCAAAAAAAATCGACAGCCGAGTAAGCTTTCGCTCTACTCATTCTGTCGGTCGCGCCACTCGCTCCGCATCTGGTAAGGCGCCCGAATAGGCCAGATGTTTCATCGCTCCTGAACAAGCTGATAGTAGCTCAATCTCAGGGTCCTCATGCAACCCCCTCCTATGAGAAGTTTTTCATAGTCAGGGGGGGTTGACACCGGAAATTGTAACAGGTTCTCTTAAGCGGGAGTGAAGTTTTCTGCAAAAAGCCGTCTAGGGCGAGATTTTTTTCATGGCACTCTCTCGCCTAGGCACGTACACATTGAGCCAAAAATGGGTGGACAACCCCCATTTACCCCCAGCAACCAGCCCTTAATGAGAGCGTGAGAAGGCCATTTACCCTTCATTTGCGGCTACATCCCCCCCATCTTTTTTGGATTAAAGACAGATGCACCGGCTGATTAGGTGATTCTTAGTGAAATTTATTGGCCGCTTGAAGCAGTATCAACGGCCAATTCGGTGACACCGCACCTACCGGGCTGCCCACTTCAGCTCAAGACAAGCGCTGCTGTCCTTAAACGCCGTAGCGCCCCGACAGGGCCTTCTCGACTGGTGTGCCTGTCGCGCCGTCAAAGGCGTCAATCTCTTCGATGAAGCGGTCAAACAGGTAACGGCTGTCGTGCGGCCCCGGCGAGGCTTCAGGGTGGTACTGGACACTGAACACCGGGTAGCGGCTGTGGGCCATGCCCTCTAGGGTCTGGTCGTTGAGATTGAGGTGGGTCGCCACGAATTCGCCGTTGGGGATGCTGGCCAAGTCCACTGCGTAGCCGTGATTTTGGGCAGTAATTTCGACGTTGCTGGTCAGCAAGTTCTTGACCGGTTGGTTGCCGCCCCGGTGTCCGAATTTCATTTTGAAGGTCTGACCGCCCGCCGCCAAGCCCAAAATCTGGTGGCCGAGGCAAATCCCGAAGGTGGGCAGCAGGCCCATCAGTTCCCAAGCGGTGCGGTGGGCGTAAGTCGGCGCGGACGGATCGCCTGGGCCATTGGACAAAAACAAACCGTGTGGCTGGAGCGCCATCACCTGCGCGGCGGTGGTCTGGGCCGGAACCACAATCGGCTCGATACCGACTTCCGCGAGGCGCTCGATAATGGTGTGCTTGATGCCGAAATCCATCAAGACCACCCGCTTGCCGTGCTTGAGCGTCGGGAAAGCGTAGGGCAAGGCGGTGGTGACTTCTTGGGTCATGTCACGCCCGTCGATGTCTTCATGCTGAAGCGCCCGCTGCACCAGCGCCATTTCTTCTTCCACGCTGAATTCGCCGTAGGAATCTTCGGGATGGGTAAAACTGCGGTGCGCTACCACACCTTTGACCACGCCGCCTTCACGCAAGCGCCTCACCAGAGCGCGGGTGTCGATGCCCTGAATACTGACGACACCGTGACTCTGCATAAACGATTCCAGCGACTCTTGGGCGCGGTAATTGGAAAAGCCGTCGCTGAACTCGCGCCCGATGAATCCGCGTACGAACGGCTTGTTGCTCTCCATATCGTAGATTGCCACGCCGTAGTTGCCGATATGCGGATACGTCATGGCGACGATTTGGCCGTTGTAGCTGGGGTCAGTCATGATCTCTTGGTAGCCGGTCATGGAGGTGTTGAAGACCACTTCGCCTACTGTTTCGCCCCGGTGCCCGAAAGCGTAGCCCCGGTACACGGTGCCGTCTTCCAGCGCCAGCACTGCACGTTCTTTACGAATCATTTTCCTCTCCTCCATTTGCGCCT
Organism: Deinococcus detaillensis; assembly: GCF_007280555.1. NCBI lineage: Bacteria > Thermotogati > Deinococcota > Deinococci > Deinococcales > Deinococcaceae > Deinococcus > Deinococcus detaillensis. Next base: position 155,371 of record NZ_VKDB01000004.1, read on the forward strand.
CTCGGGACGCCTTTGATGGTGCCGTCAGCATAGTAGCGGGCCGTCGCCAGCGCTACCGTCTGCGGCGCACATCTTTTCTGTATGCAAGCAGTATGCAGCCCTAAAAAAGCTGCCCGACTGATTCTACAGCGGCAGGCAGCTTTTTTGAGGGAAATCGGCCAACACTCAACTTAAGTGGAATGTGGCCAAATTGTATTTTCTTGCAGATTTACTGAATAAAGATTAAAAAAGAGGTTAGCCGCCCAGCTTTTATTTGCCCCAGCGGTAAGCCACTTTGGACTGAGTGACGATGAGATTGTTGCTGACGCTGCTCTGCGAGGACATGCCGCCGTAGCGGTTAATCAGATCGGTGGTCACTGCCGCGACTGGTTTAAGCACACCTTCCATAGCCTTCATATCGGCTTGGCCGGCGCTGGCCGTAAACAGTTTCATCAGCTGGGCGTTGGTGACTTTTTGCGGAGCGCGGGCGTACTGCCACCCGGCAGAGCCGCTGGTCGTCAGGTTCGCCGCCATGAACTTGGGATCGCTCGCCAATTTGGGCGCGTTCTCGGCCAGCGCCGCCGCCAAGGCTTTTTGGCTGAAAGCGGTGACGAGGTAACCGTCTTTGAAGGCGTAGACCATTTTGAGACTGCCCAGCATGGCATTGACCTGCTTGATGCTGCTGGCCGCGCCCGCCAGCGCTCCCAGTTCCATTTCGGAGCTGGCCATTCCCTGAAGGCCGCTGAGGTTGGCTTTGTTCATCATCTTGTCCAGCGTCTTGGCAACGCCCGCGACGGCCATGTTGACCGAGGCGGCGTATTTGGGCATGGCCGCCTGAGCCGCCGCCATGTCGCTGACTTTTTGATAAGTGACTGTGTAATCGAACGACTGCGCGGTATTGGCAGAATTGAAGCTGGCCACCATGCCGCCTGCCAAAGTGACCTGAGCGCACTGATCGCCCAAGTAGCGTGAGGACTCTTCCAAGTAGCTAGACAGCTGGCTGTCGGTCAGGAAGCCGACCGGATCGAACAAATCGATGCGGTTGAGCCAACGGGCCGCGTAGGCGTTACTTTCAGAGGCGCAGGCGCTTGTCACCACCGTTTCGGCACTGGCAGGGATCATGTTTTGAACGTCGAAGTCGGTGGAATGGGTCAGGACGCGGTAAAGCGGCTGATCTTTGCCGTAAGCGTTGGCGGCGTGGGCCGACTGAGCGCTGAACCCCTGCGCGTTGGTGGAAAAGCCTGCCGAGTAGGTGCCCAGGGTGTCCACAGCGTCCACCACCGGCGAGAGCAGGCGCGGCAAGAAAATCTGGGCAAGCTGGTTGCGGGCGACTTTGGCGATGCCGGAAAAGTTGAGAAACAGCGACAGTTCCTGCTGGCCCACCGCTTTGGTCGGCACGCTGTAGCTCACCGAATCGCCGAGGCGTGGGGCCACTTTGCCGCTCAGGCGAGCCAAGTAGCTCATCAGCAAGCTTTTGTCGCTGGAGAGGTAGACCAGTCCTTTGGCCTGACCCACAAACATCCCGTCTTGGCGAACGAAGGGATAAACGCCGACTTTGGCTCCGGGCTTTTGTTCAATCATGCTCCGGAAAAACTCGCTGGAAAATTCGTCCACCCGCGTGACGGCAAGGAGTTGCGGCTCAAACGCCTGAGCGCCGCCGCCGACGCTGAACACGCCCGCCACCGCTTCTTTGCCGATAGAGCTTTTGAGCACTTGCTCAAAGCCCGAAATGCTGCCCATCATGCTCCGGCTCTGTTGATCGCCCATGACATTTTTCATCACGCCGCCAACGAGGCCCGTGAAGCGGTCAAGGGCCGCGCCCGCGTCGTGGGTTTCGAAGGTGAGCAGCGCTCCGGCAGGAAGTTGGTCGGTTAAGGAAGCGGCTTGGGCCGTTGCGCCGAGGGAAGAGACGAGCAGAGTCAGGGTGAGAAGTTTCTTCATACAAGCAGTGTAAGGGAAGAGGGCAAAGTCAGTCGGCTGCTTTGTCCTCTCCCCCTTTGGCTCAACTGAGTTCAAAATTGGGCGTTACGTCAGCGCCCGGAACATGGCGATTTCATTGCAGTTCTCAAAAAAGGCGCAGCGCTGGCACTCGCTCCAGACTTTGGGGTGCAGATTGGTTTTGTCGATGCGCTCAAAACCGCACTTTTCAAAAAAGCCTTGCTGATACGTCCACGCGAACAGCGCAGGCAAAGCGATGTCGCGGGCCTCATCCTCGCAGGCCGCCACCAGCTTTTTGCCGAGGCCGCGCCCCTGCATGACCGGATGAATGGCCAGTCCGCGCACTTCGGCGAGGTCGGGAGCCAGCATATGCAGGCCGCAGACGCCCACCAAGCCTTCTGCTTTGCCCTGATATGCCGCTGCAAAATACAAATGGAAGTCGCGGATATTTTCGGCCAGCAGGACGCGGCTTCTGACCAGCATTTGGCCCTGCGCTGCCCAGTAGCCGATCAGGGCGTGAATGGACTCGATATCGCTGAGACGGGCTTTGCGGGTGCTGAGAGGAGCCTCAGGGTGAACATCAGACAGGATGATCGAATCGAGCGCCAAAGTCATGCCAGCACCGCCAGAATCAGCAAATGGTGAGCGCTTAGCTCAAATCGCGCATCCAAGTGGTGCCGCCGGGACGGGTGCCCGCCGCGCGGTAGTGGGCCACTTGCGGCGCGTCGGGAAGGTCGCCCATCACGACGGCCAGCGGCACCTGCACGAAGTGAAAGCTCTCCCAGTCGCCGCCGGTGGAAAACATGTACAGCACTTTGTCGCCGTGTTGACGGGCATGCTCCACCGCGCTCTGCACCAACTGACGGCCCAAACCCTGCCCACGCGCCGAAGGCACAACCGCTGCGCCGCGCAGGAGTGAAGCGCCCTCGCCGTGTTCCAAGCCGATTGCGCCCACCGGCTGACCATTTTGCTCGAGGAGCCAGTAGGTCGTGCCGACCACCATCACGGCGTCGGGCGAGAGGCCAGCGTCCTGCATCACTTTGACGACGGCGGCGTAATCGTTGGGGGTGGCGAGGCGCAGTTGGCCTTGGGCCGTATCGGACGGAGTGGTAACAGGCTGGGTCATGGAAATTCCTCCTCAGGAAGAGAGTGCTGACGTGTAGGGCACACAATTGAAGGTGGCTGAACCACGGTTTTGAGTAAGCGTAGTTTGCACCCTTAATCGCCTGTTCGTCTAGCACTTGCGTTTTTAGACAAGATGTGGTTACTGGGCAAGGGACAATCACGCGCCCATCACCCGCTTCCAAGCTTGCTCGCGCTCAATCCAACCGCGAGACTGGCCGCTGAGCACTTGCGGGGCGCTCGGCAGGGCGGCTGAGACTTCGGCGCTGCTGACCGGCACGAAGCCGAACGGCTCCCAGAATGGGCCAGCGCCGCTGCTGAACAAATACAGTTGCTTGTCGCCGCGCAGGGTGGCATACGTCAGAGCGCTCATCACCAGCGCCCGCCCCAGCCCCCGCCGCCTTGAGGCGGGTAAGACGCTGGCCGAACGCAGCAAACTGGCCCCCTGTCCAAGCTCTAAGCCGATGCAGCCCGCCGGAATGCCGTTGAGGTCGGCCATCCAGTATGTGCAGCCCTCCAAAGTGGCGGTGATGGCGCTGCGTTCGGTGCTCAGCCCTGCCGCCAAGATGAGGTCGCGGATGGTGTCTAAATCGCTCAGCTTGGCTTGACGAATGGTGATGTGGGGCGTGGTGGACGTATCAGGAGCTAGGATCATGGATTTACCTCTGGGGAAGCGGGAGACGTGAGCCGTAAGCATGGCTTAACGCTGCTGTCGTCGCTCCTGTGCCGCTTTGAGGAAGTACCGCAGGCCCGCCCCCGCCGCTACGTCAGTGTTCCAGCGGGGAATAATGTGCAAGTGAACGTGCGGGATGTGCGCCCCGCCTGCCGGGTAGACATTCCAGCCAATGGTGTAACCGTCCGGCTTAACGCTGGCGTCCAAGTGCACCCGAACTTCGGCCAGCAGCGCGTGGGTGGCGGCGGCTTCCTCTGGCGTGAGGTCAAAGACGGTTTGGCAAGGCCGCTTGGTGACAATAAAACCGGAGTACGGCAAACCGTCTGCGTAGCGCGAGTCTTGCGAGTAGACGCACCACTCATTTTCCAGCAACACCTCACCGCCCGCGAACTCGGCCCGCGTGGAAAGAGGATTTCCGTCGGGGTGGGCCAGATGATGCGCCCACTCAGCCTGACGCTTACCGAGCAGGGTACCGCCCAGCTCCAGCGTGACGTTCACTGTTTCAGCGCCGCCTTGGCTGCTTCCACTGCTTCGCGCACCCGCTGGGGAGCAGTTCCGCCGTAGCTCAGCCGGTTCTTGACGCTTTCTTCCACCGTCAGAGTCTGGGCGATTTCGGCGCTCAGCAGCGGGTGGGCCGACTTCAATTCGTCGTCGGTGAGTTCCCAGAGCTGGCGGCCAGAGCGGGAGGCAACGCCCACCAAGCCGCCCACGACTTCATGCGCCTCGCGGAACGGCACCCCCTGACGCGCCAAAAAGTCGGCGACATCGGTGGCAGTGGAGTAACCCCGCGCAGCAGCGGCTTTAGTGATTTCAGCGTGCCAGACAGTTTTGGGCATCATCTCGGCGTACAGGCGCAGCACGATGCTCAGGGTGTCATAGCTGTCGAACACGCCCTCTTTGTCTTCCTGCAAATCTTTGTTGTAAGCCAGCGGCGTGCCTTTGACCACTGTCAGCAGGCCCATCAAGTTGCCGAACACTCGCCCCGCTTTGCCGCGTGCCAGCTCAGACACGTCGGGATTTTTCTTCTGGGGCATGATGCTGCTGCCAGTGGTGTGCGAATCAGGCAACGTCAAAAAGCCAAATTCAAAGGTGCTGTACAAAATCAGTTCTTCGCTGAGGCGCGACAAATGGGCGCTGAGAATGGCGCAGGCGCTCAGAAACTCTAGGGCGAAGTCGCGGCTGCCCACGCCGTCTAAGCTGTTGGCGGTGGGGCGGGCAAAGCCGAGGGCGGCGGCGGTAGCGTGGCGGTCAATCGGCCAAGGCGTTCCGGCCAGTGCCGAGGAGCCGAGGGGAGACTCGTCCATGCGCGTCGCGGCGTCGCGCAAGCGGCCTTCGTCGCGCTCCAGCATCGCCACATAAGCCATAAACCAGTGGCTGAGCAAGATGGGTTGGGCCACCTGCAAATGGGTGTAGCCGGGCAAAATCACTTCGGCTGACAAGTGCTTCTCGGCTTCTGCGAGCATCACGGCCCGCAGCGCCCGCGTTTTGGCGGCCAAGTCCAGCGCGGCTTCTTTGGTAAATAAGCGGAAATCCACAGCCACCTGATCGTTGCGGCTGCGGGCGGTGTGGAGCTTGCCCGCCACCGGCCCAATCCGGTCACGCAGGGCAGCTTCCACGTTCATATGCACGTCTTCACGGTCCAGTCGCCATTCAAACGTTCCGACGCGGATATCGGTGAGCACGTCATCAAGACCGCTCTGAATCTGCTCAACTTCCTCGGCGCTCAGAATCCCAACTTGGCCCAGCATGGCGACGTGCGCCAGCGAGCCGCGAATGTCTTGCTCGGCCAGGCGCTGGTCAAAGCCCACCGAGGCGTTGAAGAGTTCCACTAGGCCGTCGGTGGCTTCGGCAAAGCGGCCACCCCAGAGTTTCTTATCTTTGATGTTGATATTGGTCACGTTCAGTCTCCCGCTTTAGATTTGGATAATTTAAGTTGATTGTTCAAAACAGCAGTCATCTCCTCATCCGATACGTCTTTACAAGCCCACAATTCAGTTGCGCCTGAAATACCGATTTTGAAAAGTTTAACCACGATGTAGATAAAGAAAGCTGGAGAACGAAGGACCTCAGAATTCAAACTCTTGATGAGTTGTAGTGGCAGAGTTCCCAAACTCTGTGATTTCAGCAAACGCTGCAGCTCCAGTTCTTCCCTCGGCAACTCAGTCTTGCTTGACATACCACCGACCTCGGATTTCCCAAACTGGCAAATGCATACGCCTCCTCACTCTTCACGTACACCAGCTGCCCGGCGTCACGGGGTCTCCATGATCAAACGCAGTTCATTCGTGGAGCCAAATCCCAGCTTCTCGTAGGTGCGCTTCCCGGCATCAGAAGCATGCAGGCTGATATAGCTCACGTTCCGAATCGCGCATTCGGCCAGTAGCGCCTGCATCAAGTGTCGGGCCAGCCCCTGCCCACGCTGTGGCGTGGCCACGTAGACGTTCAGGATATAGGCCCGCGTCGTGACGAGACTACGCGGGCTGGGCGGAAACTCCTGCCAGATCACACCAGCTCCGGCCACCACCCACCCACCGGTTTCAATCAGGACGCCGGAATAAGCTCCGCTTTCCAGCCCACAGCGCAGCCATTTCAGACTATCCGCCGATGCCGCCTGCACCCGCTCCAGCGCACTGCCCATGTCGGTGTACATGGCGTCACGCTGAACCTGAATAATTTCGGCGTCCTGAGCCGTCGCTGTGCGGAGAACGTACTCCTCCGGCAAGTTCATTTACTCTGACTTGGCCTTGGCTTCAACCCGCGCCTGAACCCGCATCCTGAGGGCATTGAGCTTGATGAACGCGCCCGCATCGTGCTGGTTGTAGTCGCCGCCCGCTTCAAAGCTCACCAAGTCTTTGTCATACAAGCTGCGCGGCGCTTTGCGGCCGACCACGTCGCAGTTGCCTTTGTACAGTCTCAGGCGAGCTGTTCCGGTGACGCTCTGGGCCACGTGGTCGATGTAGACCTGCAGCGCTTCACGTTCGGGGGCAAACCAAAAGCCGTTGTAGACCAGTTCGGCATATTTGACGCCCAGCGCGTCGCGTTGGTGCAGCACCTCACGGTCAAGCGTCAGGCTTTCCACTGCGCGGCGGGCGTGATACAGCAGCGTGCCGCCGGGCGTTTCGTAGACGCCGCGCGATTTCATGCCCACGAAGCGGTTTTCCACCAGGTCGATCCGGCCCACACCGTTGCGGCCGCCGATCTGATTGGCTTTGGTCAGCAGTTCGGCAGGGCTCAGTTGCTCGCCGTTAATGCTGACCGGATCGCCGTTCACGAACTCCACTTCCACATATTCAGCTTCGTTGGGCGCGTCTTCGGGGCTGACCGTCATCTTGAACATATGGGCAGGGGCCTCCGTCCAAGGGTCTTCAAGAACGCCGCCTTCGTAAGAAATGTGCAGCATGTTGGCGTCGGTTGACCAAGGGTCTTTTTTTGTGGTCGGCACCGGAATGTCGTTCTCGCGGGCAAACGCTTCCAAGTCGGCGCGGCCCTGAAAAGCCCAGTCGCGCCACGGAGCCACCGTCACGATGTCGGGCTTGAGGGCGTAAGCGGTCATTTCAAAACGGACTTGGTCGTTGCCCTTGCCCGTCGCGCCGTGTGAGACGGCCACCGCGCCTTCTTTTTCGGCTATTTCCACCATCTTTTTGGCAATCAAGGGGCGGGCAATGCTGGTGCCGAGGAGGTAGTAGCCTTCATATAGTGCGCTGCTGCGGAACATTGGGAAGACGTAATCGCGCACGAACTCTTCACGCAGATCGAGGGCATACGCCGCCACCGCGCCGGTTTTGAGGGCCTTGAGGCGGGCTTCTTCCACTTCGTCGCCTTGACCGAGGTCGGCAGTAAAAGCCACCACGTCATAGTTGCGCTCCGTTTGCAGCCACTTGAGAATGATGGAGGTATCTAAGCCGCCAGAATAGGCCAGCACAATTTTTTGCTTGGGAGCAGAGGTGTAGTCAGTGGCGGCGTCATCAGCAGGCTTTTGCTCAATTTGTGTCATTCGGTTATTCTCCCAGAGTCCTTGGCGTCACAGCAAATTACCCCGTACAACGGAGTCGGATTCTCCACCCGAACATCAGGCGAACCCATCTTCAGCGATCGGATGATGGATAATGACATCTTCTATGTATGGTTATACACTTTTAACGCATAGCTATGCAAGTGTCATCTGAATGCGAACCCTAACCAAAGACGAAAACCCAACTGGTCTCCCGTCACCGTAGACTGAGACCAATGCCTCACCGCCGTCATCGTTTTCCATTGATCAGTTTATTGGCTGTTTTTACGCTCTGGACTGGCAGTTTAGCCGGACTTGCCGAAACGTACACCAGCCTTAATCTCACTTTGATTCAACAGAAGGGCAATTTAAGCGTCAGCAAAAAAGTAGACGCGCCGCCAATCAACAAAGTCATTGTTAAAGATAGAGTGGCCTTTGCAACGCTCAACAGCATTTCGCCGAATTGGTCGCTTCAACTGAGCCCCGAGCGGCCAATCAGCTTAACTGTGCAGCACAATCAAGGCAACGCCAGATTAGATCTCCGCTCGCTCAAACTCAAGACTCTCAATGTGACGCAACAAGACGGCGTTTTAGAAATCTGGCTCCCCAAAAACAGTTTGGTTTTGACTCTTGACCAGCAGCAGGTGACCATCCACTTACATTTGCCAAAAAACGTCGGCATTTTGGTCAAGGCCGATCAGTTTAGCCAGGGCGAGTTGATTCTGTTCGGCAAAACAATGGCGACCGGCACAGATTCGGACGACCGCTATCAAAGCCACAACTACACCACTGCTAAAGTAAAAATCGTGGTGCATTTAACAATGATTCAGGGCCGCTTGGCAATTGACGAATGACCTCGGACTCTTCACTTCAGCGGCTGATCTGACGCGAATTTGACTTCATCCTCTATACTCAGGGTCATGTCCTTACATTCTGTTCTTAGCCGTGGGCTGAATTTTTCAGCATTTGCCTTGCTTCTCAGCAGCGCAGCACTGGCTGCCACGCCGTACAACAGCGTCAACCTCACGCTCAAACAGGAGTTGGGAAATTTGTCGCTCAGCGCCAATACTAAGGCTTCACCCATCATGGGTGTCAGCAAACCCACCGTCAAGAACGGCGTGGCTTACATCAGCGCGTCACACTCGATGGGCGACTGGGCCATCGGCCTGAGTCCAAAACTCCCCCTCAGCTTGACCTTAAACCGACAACAAGGCGACGCCGCACTTGATCTACGCTCACTTAAACTTTCGGCGCTCAGCATTACTCAGCAGCTCGGCGACCTTACTTTGAAGCTTCCTACTGCCACTTTGCAGGCGACGCTCACCCAAACGCAAGGCGACACGACCATTACTTTGCCGAGCAATGTAGGTCTGCGCTTGGATGTCAAAAAATTTACCCAAGGCACGCTCGTTATCAGCGGCAAAACTGTAGCAGACGGGTTTAACTTTAGCGGCGTTTATATGACTGCCAACTATGACAGTGCCACCTATAAAGTGGATATGACCATCAACAAAGAACAAGGCAGTTTGACGGTCAAGTAACGGCAGTCTATTAGGCCTAGTACTCCAAAAAAGTTTTGAGCCGCCGCAGCGCTTCCTGAATCTCATCTTCTTTTTTGCAAAAAGCAAACCGCATCATATAGGGCGGTGCAGGATGCTGGCGGTAAAAGGCGCTCATGGGAATCACCGCCACGCCGCCCCCGATCACCAGTTCTTCGGTGTTGACATTCGGCAAGCGGGCGGTCAGAAAGTAAGTGCCCTGCGGCGTGAACACTTCCGCGCCTAGCTGGCGCAACCCCGCCGCCAAACTTTGCATTCGGGCCTCATAACTGGCCCGCAATTGATCGTAAAAGCCGTTTTCCCGCGCCTCTATGAGTGCCGAAGCCACCGCCGCTTGAAGGGGCGCAGGGGCGCAAAACGTTGTCCACTGATGCAGGCCCGCGACTTCGGAAGCAAGGCCCTCGGGCGTAATGATCCAGCCGATGCGCCAGCCAGTCGCTTCTAAGCGCTTGCCCGCGCTGCCCACCGTAAAGGTACGTTCGGGGGCCAGTGTGCGCAGCGATATGGGCCGCTCGGCGTAATACAGTTCGTCATACACTTCGTCGCTGATCAGCCAAAAGTCGTGCTGGCGGGCCAGATCTACCACCGCTTGCAACTCGGCCCGTGTAAAAATGCTGCCGGTGGGGTTAAAGGGGCTGTTAATAATAAGCGCTTTGGTACGCGGGGTGATGGCCTGCCGAAGTGCATCAATATCCAACTCCCAGCCAGCTGCGCCCAGTACCATCGGTACGCCGACGAACTTCGCGCCGACAATTTCGGTTTGCGGCACGTAAATGTCAAAGACGGGTTCAAAGGCGATCACCTCATCGCCCGCGCCGTAGAGCGTTTGTGCCAGCGCCAGCATTGCCTCGGTTGCGCCGCAGGTGATAACCACTTGTTCCGCTTTCACCTTTAGGTCTTGGGCGACTGCCTCTCGCAGGAGGGGCAAGCCAATCGGCGGCGAATACTGATCCACTGTGCCCACCGCTTGTCTAGCGGCTTCCAGCAAAAAAGTGGGCGGCGGGTTGCTGGGAAAGCCCTGTCCCAAATTGATTGCACCGTGCTGGAGGGCGAGGCGGCTCATGCGCGAGAAAATGCTTTCGGCAGAGAGGGACGTGCGGGCGTGCAAGCTGGGCATAAGTCAGTCTGGCGCTTTGGCATAGAGTGCGGGGCGGCGCGTGCAGACAAGCACAAACCCCCACTTTTAGCAGGGGCAAAGCAAAAAGGTATTAACCAACTGGAATGAAACTGGTTCTTAAAATTTGTACATTACGCCAATACGGGCGTTGCTTCCGAATCCAACACCAGTACCAGCATTACTGACCGCAACGTTAATGCCAGCGTCAAGCTCGCCGAAAATACTCAAGGGATCGCTCAGTTGGTATTTGATCCCGCCCAAGACGTGAGGATAAACACTTACTCCAGTCACGCTGCCGACGCCGACACCCGCGCCCAAGCCAAAACCGTAATAAGGGGTCAGGCCACCAAACGTCGTGTTGGGGGTATTAACATTGATATTGGTGTTGTTGAGGTCAGTGAGGTAATCTACAGAGGCACCCACACTCAATTGACCAAAGTTAAAGTTGGTGGCATACAAGTTGAGGCTGTAGCGCACCGCTGAGCCTGAGGACAGATCCGTCTGATAATGAACAGCACCACCACTGCCTACTGAGCCACCAATGTAAGTGGAAGCGGAAGCGGTGGTGGCCGAAGCAAAGGTGAGTGCAGCAAGTCCAACGAGAATCTTATTCATAAGAGGCAGTATGAAACACTGGGCTGGCCCCTGCCCAAACGTCTTCTTAATAATAACGAGAGAAACAGCAGAACTCTGGAGAGAACGGAGCCGCTCAGTCGGCGCTGAACGTAAGGTTTTCCAAAACTTCGAGTAGCAACTCATCATCATAAAACTCACCCGGCACGTTCATGTTGCCTCCACTCCTCCTCAGCAGAACGTAGCGCACGCCCGCCTTCTGAGCCGCCTCGGCGTCGTAGTGGGTATCTCCAACCATCAGCGCAGCGCTGGCAGGTATGCCGAACTTCCTCAGCGCCACCGCCACGATGTCGGCGTCAGGTTTGCTGGCCTCCACTTCGCCTGAAGTCATGGAAATTACCTTTCTAAAAGCCTCGCTCCAGCCTCTGATCAGCGATTTGCCCTGTTTGCTGTCTGCGTCTATGCCGGTCAGCTTAGGAATGATCTTGTCGCCGCCCATGCCCATCAGGGGGCGGACTTGTTCAAAGGGCATCTCGAAGCCGTGCTGCTGAAACGACGTGACTCAAGCGCGGGCACTGGCGTCGTTGCTGTCAATTAAAGTGCCGTCGGGGTCGAGAATGACGGCCTGGAGGACAGCGGTTTGCATAGAGGAAGAGGTCATGCGGCAAGGCTAGCGGCTAAATGAACGGTGCGCGGCTTGGGCTGGCCTTGAGGATTTGCTACAGATGAGCCGAGAACACCAACGACACCCAAATGTCTTCTCTAAACCGAACCCTGTGCTTGAATGGAGAAAGTACAGCACAGGAGGCCACAACATGAAATGGAAAACCGCCATATTCCTCTCGGTGAGCTGGTTATCCACGGCACTGGCGCAGACATCCACCCCAGTGACCGCAGATAAAGTGACCGTGCAGACGACTCAGGGAGCCGTGATCGGAACTCAGGGAACAGTCAATACTTTTTTGGGCCTGCCTTACGCCGCGCCGCCGCTCGGGGATTTGCGCTGGAAGCCGCCGCAGCCGCCCACGAGTTGGATAGCCCCCCGTTCAGCAACCACTTTCAGTTCACAGTGTCCACAGGCCGTCATCGGTTTGTTCGCCCTGCCCGGCGAGACGCCCGGTGAGGTCAGGGGCAATGAGGACTGCTTATATCTGAACGTGTACGCGCCCAAAACGGCCACACCGCAAAGCCACCTGCCAGTCATGTTCTGGATTCACGGCGGCGCTTTTACTGCCGGGTCGGCCAGCACCTATGACGGCAGCATTCTGGCCGAGAAAAATGACATGGTGGTGGTGACGGTCAATTACCGTCTGGGAGCACTGGGCTTCCTCTCGCTGCCTGCGCTAAGTGCCGAAAGCGGTGGCGAATCGGGCAACTACGGCCTGATGGATCAGCAGGCCGCTTTGAAGTGGGTACGGCAAAACATTGCGGCATTCGGCGGCGATCCGCAGCGGGTGACAGTGGCCGGGGAATCCGCCGGGGCCATGAGCATCTGCGCTCAGCTCACTTCACCGCAGGCCGCCGGACTCTTCGAGGGGGCCATTCTTCAAAGTGGGCTGTGTACCAGTCCCGGCAACGCGGTGACGCTCGCAGACGCAGCGCAGCGCAATGTCCGTTACGCCAGCAATCTGGGGTGCCGCGCCGATGACTTGGTTTGTCTGCGAAACGTTGATCCGGCCAAGCTCGCGCTGACCAAGGTGCCGGGGCTCAGGCCCGCCAGCAATCTGGTGTGGTCGCCCGTCTACGCTTCGGGCCTGCTGCCCCTGACCTTGCAAGACGCCTTCGCGCAGGGCAAATTCAGCCGCATTCCCGTGATGAGCGGTACCAACCACGACGAGGGCCGCCTGTTTGTCTCGGTGGCCTCTCCAGAGGGAAAACCGATCAGCCCAGTGCTGTACTGGGGCGCGGCGGGCCTGACAGCGGGAGCAGGCAACGCGGTGAATGTGCTCTCAAAATATCCCTACCGCCGCTACGGCACGCCCGCGCTGGCTTTCGCAACCTTGTTTACCGACGCTGTATTCAGCTGCCCAGCGCTGCGCGTCGATGACGCTTTGTCGCAGTACGTTCCGGTGTACGCTTTTGAGTTCGCTGATCCCCAAGCGGCCACCACCATCAAGTCACCCGCTGACCTGCCAGGAATGGGATCGGCGCATTCCAGCAGTCTGGTCTACGCCTTCCAGACCAGCGTCCCCGGACTGGCCGATTCGGCTCAGCTCAGCCCGGCGCAGCGCTCGCTCTCCGATCTCTTCAGCTCAGCGTGGGCGACTTTTGTCAAGACGGGCAACCCCAATCCAGTGGGCAAGACGGATTGGCGGGCCTATAGCAGTGAGCGGCAAAACGTGCAGGTCTTTACGCCCAGCAGCGTACAGGAAAGCACCGCCTTCGCCGCCGAGCACCAATGCCCTTTTTGGCTGGGACTGAATCTGAAATAAGCAAAATCACGATACAAGAGAAGGCCCCCATCCACATTTCAGATGGAGGCCTTCTCTTTTTTAGCTCAAAACGATTCTACCGCCCCGCCAAAACCGTCCAAATCGCCGGATTGGCAACCAAGCCGTAGGCCAGATTCGGCAGGACGCCCAGCACAGTGACGCCGACCACGCCCAACACCACAGCGGCGGTGGTGGGCGTGCGCTCGCCCGGATACTCGCGGGCAGGGGTACGGTCATGCATGAACATCAGCATGGCGGGACGAAGGTAATAAATCAGCGCCGCCACACTGCCCATCGCCGCGATGAGAGTCAGGCCGACGTAGCCGGCTTGGAAGGCGGCCTGAAACGCCAGATATTTGCCCATGAAGCCCGCGAACGGCGGTAAGCCCGCCAGCGAGGCGAGGCAAACCGCCAGCGCCACCGCGTAAGCCGGATGGCGGTAAAACAGGCCGCGCATGTCGTCGAGCGAAAAGCCTTCCTCGGTGCGCTGGAGGGCTGCCAAGACCGCAAACGCACCCGCCGTCATAAGGGTGTAGACCAGCAGGTAATAGGTCAGGGCCGGGCCGCCCGTCGCCGGATTGGCCAGCAAAGCCAGCGCCAGAAAGCCGGTGTGGGCCACTGCCGAGTAGGCCATCAGGCGCTTGAAATTGGTTTGGAAGAGTGCCCCGAGATTGCCTATCACGATGGTGGCAATAATCAGGATTTGCATCACGCCGGCCCAAGCCGGAACATTTTGCATGGCCCCGCCGAAAACGCGCAGCATTCCGGCAAAAGCGGCCACTTTGACCACCGTGCTCAGAAAGAGGCCGACGACGGTAGGCGCACCCGAATACAGATCCGGAGTCCACTGGTGAAAGGGAGCCAGCGCGACTTTGAAACCGAATCCGCACAGCAGCAGGAGTGCGCCGACCACCAGCAAACTGACGTTTTGAACTTGTAAGCCCGCCGTCGCGTCGCGGATGCCCACGTAGTTGAAGGTGCCGGTTGCGCCGTAGACCAGAGCGATGCCGTAAATCAGCGTGGCGCTGCCGACTGCGCCGAGCAGGAAGTACTTCATGCCCGCTTCCTCGGCGCGGCGGCTGTTTTGCAGGGTGGCGATCACGTAACCCGATAAACTCATAACTTCCAGGCCAATCAGCATGGTGACTAGATCACCGGAAAAAGCGATCAGCAGCGTGCCGGTCACGGCGTAGAGCAGCAACGCGTCAAATTCTGGAAAGGCCAGCTTGGCGCGGGCGGCCGTGTCGAAGCTGACCAGCAGGGTCATCAGCGAGCCGAGCAGAATAATCAGGCCGATAGAAAGCGCCACGTTATCGGCCTGCAAACTGCCGTCAAACGAAGTCAGACCGCCGTTCCAGAGCGTGACCATGCTGACACCCGACAAAACCAGCGTGACCATGCTGATGACCGTGATGGCGCGGCGCGGCAAGAAAAAGCCCAGCAAGGTGGCCGCGATTGCGCCGAGCAAGGTAATCAGAATCGGCAGCATCGGCGCGAGCGCGACGTCGGGAAGAACCAAAGCGGGATTCACAGTCCTCCTCCCAGTCCGGCCATCCAAGTCCTGACGACCGGCTGCACCAACGCCAAAGCCGGGCCGCTGTAGACGCCGAAGAAAATCGACACCGCAATCGGAGCCCCCAATATGAGCCAGTCCAAATCCTTCAGGTCATGTGCCAGCACCGCGCCAGCGGGCCGAACTTGCCAGTAGGTCGTTTGGAAGGCCGTCAGGCCGTAAGCGGCGGCGGCGATGGTGGTCAGGCCGGCGATAAAAGCGAGCCAGGGAGAGACCTGATAAGCGCCTAGCAAAATGCTGAACTCGCCCACGAAGCCGACCAAGCCGGGCACGCCGATGGAAGCGAACCAGAGGGTCATGGTCATACCGCTCAGCGCTCCGGCCTGGGTCATGATCCCGCCTACCTTGGTGCTGAGGCTGCCGACCCGCTCCTGAAGCATTCCGGCGGCCAGGAACAGAGCGCCGGTGTAGATGTTCTGGAAGGCCAGCAAAAAGAGCGCTCCGATCATGGCGGTTTCGTTCATGGAGAAGATACCCAGCCCGACAAAGCCCATGTGACTTAAGCCCGCATAGGCCAAGAGCCGCTTCCAATCGGTTTGGGAGAAGGCGATCCAGGCCGCGTAAAGGGCGGTGAAGGCCGCCAAGCCCATCAGAATCGGGCGGAATTCCAGCATGGCGTCGGGAAACAGCACCACCGCGAAACGGAACAGGCCGTAAGCGCCGACTTTGTAGAGCGTGCCCATCACGTCAGCCACACCGCTGTCGTGGTTTTGGGCGTGGAAATCGGGCAGCCAGGCGTGCATCGGAAAGAGCGGGAGCTTGACGGCCATCGCTGCCAAAAAGCCCAGAAACAGCCACGTTTGCAAAGTGCCGGTGACCGGATGCGCTTGCAAGTCCACGAGCGCAAAGGTAGGGCTGCCACCGTAATACTTGAGGCCAATGATAGAGATCAGCATCAGCAAACTGCCGAACAAGGTGTAGGCCGCGAATTTGACGAGGGCGGCCATTCGGTTGGCTTTGCCGTAAATAGCCAGCATGAGCAGAGCGGGAATCAGCGCGTCCTCGAAGAAAACATAAAACAACACCAAATCGCGGGCAGCATAAATGCCCAACAGTCCGGTTTCCATCATCAGGATCAGCGAGAGCATGGTGCCGGGGTTGGGAATGCGTTTTCCGGCGTAGATGATGGCGATCAGGGTCATGAAGGCGGTGACGATGCCGAGCAGCAAGCTGACACCGTCCATCTGCACGCTGTAAGTAACGCCCAGCGCCGGAATCCACGGAACCGAGTAATACGACAGTCCGCCGACTGACCAAGACCACAGCCCGCCCGCCAAGGTCAGGCCCGCCGCTGCGCCCGCGAACTCCTCACGCCAGCGCACCGGCACCAGGAAGATCAGCAAGCTGGCGAGAACGGGCAAGAAGATGAAGAAGTGGATCATTGAAGGCCCGCCTTAACCGCAAGATGTTGGAAAGAGTAAGAGCTGGGGAGGAGATTGCACTCGACTTTTTTCAACCGAACGAAAAAGTCCCTCATACGCCTCCCCCAATGGCTTTGAGCGCCCAGTAACCCACGATCAGCGCTGTGCCGAGCAGCATGCTCAGAGCGTAGACCCGCACGAAGCCGCTTTGCCAGACCGTCACCAGCCAGCCCGGAGCGCCGACGTTGCGGGCGATGCCCGACATGGCTCCGTCCACGCCGTTGTCCATAACGTCCAGACCCTGCGAAATGACGCGGCTGCCCCCACCGATGACCGCATTGTAAAAGCGGTCGAGGTAGAGCGCCTGCAAACTGGTTTGGCCCAGCGGCCCGACTTGCAAGGCGCTCCGGCGGTGATCGTAAAAGGCCCAGCCGAGGCCGATTAGGCCAGTGGCCACCGCGATGCCGGTGATGAGCCACTCGGTGCTGACCGGGATTTCGTGTTCGTGAACGGGGATAGCTCGGCCCAGAAAATTGTCCAGCGCGTGAGTGCCGCCGAACAAGAAGGCGGGCACATTGAAAAAGCCGCCGATGGTCGCCAGCGCCGCCAAGATGCCCAGCGGAGCGCTCAACAGGGCGTCGCCGTCGTGGGGGTGCAATTGGGCGTCTCCCCGGTAGCTGCCGCGCCAGACCAGGAAATACCAACGGCCCATGTAAAAGGCGGTCAGCAGCGCCACGAACAAGCCGATCAGGTACAGCGGAGTGTTTTGGGCAAAGGCCGAAGCCAGGATGCCGTCTTTGGAGAAAAAGCCCGCGAAAATCGGAATGCCGGTGATGGCAAGTACACCAATGGCTGAAACCGCGTGGGTAAACGGCATAGATTTGGCGAGGCCGCCCATTTTGCGGACATCTTGTTCTTCGTGCAGGGCGTGAATAACCGCTCCCGCCGCGAGGAACAGCAGTGCCTTAAAGAAGGCGTGGGTGACGAGGTGAAAAATCGCCGCCGTGTAGCTGTGCAAACCCACCGCCAAAAACATGTAACCGAGTTGCGAAACGGTGGAATAAGCCAGAATCTTCTTGATATCGGTCTGATTGAGCGCCGAGAGTGCGCCGTAAAGGGCGGTGAGTCCACCGGCCCAGGCCACCCACATGCTCGCGCCGGGGGCCAGGTCGTAGAAGAAATTGCTGCGGGCGATCAGGTAGACGCCTGCCGTGACCATCGTGGCGGCGTGAATCAGGGCCGAAACGGGGGTCGGGCCAGCCATCGCGTCGGGCAGCCAAGTGGTGAGCGGAAGCTGGCCGCTTTTGCCGACTGCGCCGACCAAAAGGAACAGGCATATCAGCTCGAGCAGCGGGCGCGAGGTGACCAGCAGAGTCGCGCCCTGTGCAGCGAGTTCGGGAATCACCAGCGTGCCGAAGACCTTGTAAATCAGGAACATGCCCAGCATGAAGCCCAAATCACCGATGCGGTTCATGATGAAGGCTTTGCGGGCGGCGTTGGAGTTATTGACGCCCTCAGCGGCGTTGTGGTCTTTGTGTCCGGCGAACCAGAAGCCGATCAGCAGGTAACTGGCCATGCCCACGCCTTCCCAGCCAACAAACATCAGCGGGTAGGAATCGGCCAGCACCAAAATCAGCATCATCGCCACGAAGAAATTCATGAAAGCGAAGAAGCGGGTAAAGCGGGCGTCTCCGCGCATATAGCTGATGGAGTAGACGTGAATCAGGAAGCCGACGCCGGTAATCACCAAAGTCATGACCGAAGAAAGCTGATCGAGATAAAAGCCGATTTTCAAGTTGGCCGAAATGCCGGCCGTGCCGAGCGCCATATTGGGCAGCCAAGTCCAGAGGGTTTCGTGAGCCGGAACGTCGCTGAGGCCGAAAAAGCGAATCAGGGCGACGACAAAAGCTGCGCCGATCAGGCCCGATCCGAGCCAGCCGCCGGAGGTGCCGCTAAACCATTTGCCACCGCAAATCAGCAGCGCGAAGCCGATTAAGGGGAGTAAGGGGAGCCAGTAGAGTGCCATCAATTACCCCTTGAGGGACGCCAGATCGTCCACATTGGTGGTTTCGCGTTTGCGGAAAATGGCCACGATGATGGCCAGCCCAATCGCCACTTCAGCGGCGGCGAGGGTCATCACGATAAAGACTGCGGTTTGGCCGACCAGATCGCCCCAGGCGCGGGCAAACGCCACCAAGGACAAGTTGGCGGCGTTGAGCATCAGCTCGACCGATAAAAAGACCATCACGGCGGTGCGGCGCGTCAGTACGCCGATCATGCCCAGCGCAAAAAGAATGCCGGACAGGGCGATGTAGTAGGCGGTGGGAACTTCAGCCACTTAAGCCACCTCTCCTTCCAGCGCAGTCAGTTCAGGTGTTTGCTCGGGGTCAGCTTGCACGGCGGGCCGCTGCACCAACGCCACCGAACCCACCACCGCCACCAGCAGCAAAATACTGACCGCTTCAAACGGCAACAAAAAGCGGGTCAGCAAGGTTTCACCGACGGGGCCGGGTGCGCCGTTGGCCAGCGCAGCGGTACTTTCGGCCAGGGGACGCGGGTCTTTGTAGGTGAAGGCCAGAATAGCGAACGCGCCCGCCAGAATCGCTCCGCCCACGCCCGCCAGCGGCGCGATAAAGGGCAGCGGGTTGGCTTCTTCGACTGGGCGGTTGGCGTCCAGCAGCATGATGACGAAGAGAAACAGCACCATCACCGCGCCCGCGTAGACGATGACCTGAGTGGCGGCTAGAAACGAGGCATTCAGGGTGGCGTAAATGCCCGCCACCATCAGCAAAGTGCCGACCAAGCCCAGCGAAGCGTGAACCGCATTCCGCGCCGAGATGGTCAAAATTCCGCCCGCGATGGTCAGGACAGCGAGAACGAGGAAGGTCAGCACAGGCAACCTCGACGGGAAGCCTTTAACCGTTCGGCAAGCCGCAATTCACAAGCTATAGGCCTTTTCATGTTGGGTACTTGACTCCTTCCAGCTCGGCACGCGGCCCGCCTTCCACCTTGAAGCCCACCCGCACCGGTTGGTTTTTTTGGGCGGCTTCGCGGCGCTGCGGAATGCTGCCTTCCACACCCACCAGCATGTCTTCTTTGGCATAGACGAAATCGCGGTAACGGTAATCGGCCATTTCGAATTCATTGCCCATCACCACTGCGCCGGTTGGACAAGCTTCCTCGCACATCCCGCAGAAAATGCAGCGCAGCATGTTGATCTCGTAGACGCTGGCGTAGCGCTCACCCGGTGAGGTCGGGTTGGCCGGATCGTTCTCGGCGGCCTCCACATAGATAGCGTAGGAGGGGCAAGCGGCGGCGCACAGCGAGCAGCCGATGCACTTTTCCAGGCCGGTGCCGGGGTGACGGGTCAGGATGTGCCGCCCACGGAAGCGCGGCTTGATGCTGGCCCGCTGCTCGGGATAACTGACGGTAACAGGCTTACTAAACAGTTTGCCAAGCGTGACGCCCATGCCTTTGGCGAGTTCTAGAACGCCCATTGGGCACCTCCAGTGAAACGGTAAACAAACATTCAGTCCCCCCCGACAGGCCGGGTGGGCCGCTCGGTGCCGGGCCGGTGGGTGGGCGTGTTCCAGAGGCGGCGGGCGCGGTCACTCATGACGATGAGCAGCACCACGCCGATGACGCCCAGAATCGCCAGCGGCCACAGGCCCGCCCCACGAAAGTAGGTCAGGTAAAAGCCGGTGATAACGGTGTTGGCCAGCGACAGCGGGAAGATCAGCTTCCAGCCAAAGCGCATCAGTTGGTCGTAGCGCATCCGGGGCAGGGTGGCCCGCACCCAGATGAACAGGAACAGGAAGAAGGCAATTTTGAGAATCAGCCAGATGAAGGGCCAGTTGGAGATGCCGGGAATCAGGCCGTCTAGGAAAACCGGCCCTTTGTAGCCGCCGAAAAACAGCGTGGCCATCAGCGCCGAGGCGGTGATCATATTGACGTACTCGGCCATCTGAAAGAGCGCCCATTTGATCGCCGAATACTCGGTCAGGTAACCCGCCACCAGTTCCTGCTCGGCTTCGGGCAGGTCAAAGGGGGTGCGGTTGACTTCGGCAAAGCTGCTGACCAGAAAGGTGGCGAAGGCGAAGACCTGAAAGACGATCAGCCAGCCGTTGGTGGCTTGCCAGCCGATGATCGACTGAAACGAAGCGTTGCCGACCAGCATCAGCAGGCCCAGGATGCTCAGGCCCATGCCGAGTTCGTAGGAGATGATCTGCGCCGCACTTCGGAGGCCGCCCAGCAGCGGGTATTTGGAACCCGAGGCCCAGCCGCCCAGGAAAATGCCGTAGACGCCCATGCTGGTAATCGCCAGCAGGCCGATCACACCGACGTCTAGGCTATAGACCCAGGGGTTGAGACCGAAGAAGCTGCCCGCCGGGCCAGCCGGAATGCCGCCAAAGGCGGTGAGGGCGCAGGTGATGGCGATCAACGGCGCGAGAGTGTAGACGAGCTGATCGGCCTTGGTGATCCGCAGATCTTCTTTGAAGATGCTCTTGATGGCGTCGGCCAGCGGTTGCAACAGACCCATCGGCCCGACGCGGTTCGGCCCCCAGCGGATCTGCATACGGGCCAGCAAACGCCGCTCGATCAGGGTCATGTAAGCAAAGGTGGTCAGCAGGGCCAGAGCCACCAGCACGCCCTTCACCACCGTCCAGAGCAGATCGAGCCACCAAGCAGTGTCGGGCATCAGTCGTCACCGGCCACGAACGTGGGGGTGGAGGCCATCGGGAGTTCAATCATTCCGGCGTGGTAGACGGGGTCGCTGCGTTTCATGCCTTCCTTCCAGAGAAGCGGGGTATACGGTGCGGCGGGCGCGTCATAGCGCATCCCCAGCGGAGCGATCAGCCCGTGAATAGGCAGTTCGGCCACGTTGACGCCCAGCCGCTCGCTGAGCAAGTTCTGGGCGCTGCGGATGCCGCGAATGCTGGTTTTGATTTCCAGCGCTTCGGCCACGATGCTCAGGGCGCGGATGAAGTCGGCTGCCTCACCGTTTTTGAGGGCGGCGGGGCGCAGCGGCAGCAGGCGGCCTTCCAGGTTGACGGTGATGCCGCGCTTTTCGTAGTTGGTCACGGCGGGCAAAATCACGTCGGCTTGCAGGGCGGTGGCGGTCAGGTGGGTGTCGTGGGAGATCAGGAAGCGGGGGCGGCTTTGCCCTTCCGCCAGCGGATTGAGGCGGCTGATCAGCGCCACCCGTGCCTGCGACAGTTGGTCGTAGCGCAGACCGCCGGAACGCGGCACCAAGTTCAGCGAGGCCAGTCCGCGTGCATTGGCTCCGGCAGGCAAAGCCAGAATGCGGGTCTTTGTGCGCTGGGTGAGTGTTTGCAGAGCGCTGCGGGCCGCGCCGCTGAGACTGGCTAATGCTTCCGCGCCTAGCACCAGAATCGGGCGCTCGGCGGTTTTGAGGAGGTTGGCAGCGGCGCTCACGGCAGCATTGTCGGAGCTACCCGTCAGGCCCGCCAACGCGGTGGCGGCGTCCATCTGAGCGCTGAATCCGGCCTGCTCGCTGAGGCGGCTGGGTTTGGATGAAATAACCGCCAGCTTCTCACGCTTGCGGGCGGGGCGCTCCACCAACCGGAGATCGGCGATGGCGGTGCCGTGATGAAACTCAGCCGGCAAAATCCCGCCGCGCAGCATTTCCAGAATGCGGAGTTCCAAGATGGGGGCTTCCTCGCCCAGATCGGCTCCCAGCACGACAACACCGTCTGACTGCGCGATTTCGGTCAACGTGGGGGCGTCGGTGCCGTAAGTGGCCTGACGCGGCCAGTAATCGACGCTGGCCAGTCCGGTCAGCCCCACGAAGGCTTCGGCAGCGATACCTTCTTCCAAAGTGGAATCGGCATTGAGGAAAATGGCCAGGTCGTGCGCGTCCAGCCCGGCCATGCCTGCCCGGATGGCGTCTACCGCTTGATCCCAGGTGGCGGCAACCAGTTCGCCGTCCTCGTTGCGGATCATCGGGGTGGTCAGGCGGTTCTCGGAGGCGAACACGTGCCCGAAGCGGCCCGCGTCGCAGATCCACGCCTCGTTGACCTCGCGGTTTTCACCGGCCACGATGCGCTCCAGGCTGCCATTGCGGGCGTCCACCGTGATGGAGCAGCCCACCGGACACAGCGTACAGGTGGTATGGGTGTGGTCGTATTCCCAGTTGCGGCCACGAAAACGGGCCACGTTATCGAGCAGCGCTCCCACCGGGCAGATGTCGGTGATGTTGCCCTGAAAGCCGACTGGCAAGCCGCCCTCCGCCGTGTCAATGAAGGTGTGGCTGCCGCGCTCAATGAAGTCGAGGACTTCCTGGCCCGGCACTTCCTCGAAGTAACGCACGCAGCGCTTGCAGTGAATGCAGCGCTCCTGATCCAGGATCACGTAGTCGGAAAGTGGGTAGTGCTTCTCGGCATGGCGGCGGTCAAAGCCGAAACGACTTGCACCGTAGCCGTATTCGAAGGCGCGGTCTTGCAGTTCGCAGGCTCCGCCCTTGTCACAAGTCGGGCAGTCGAGTGGGTGGTTGAGCAGCGTGAACTCCATCATGCCGGCCTGCGACTTGGCAACGATTTCACTGGTGGCGGCGGTTTTGATCTGCATGCCCTCGGTGGCCATCATGGTGCAGGCGGCCATCGGCTTGGGAAACCAGAAGATTTTGGGCGTGGCCGCGTCGCCCTCGCCTTCCATGATGAAGCTGCCATCCGGATTTTTGCGCGGGCTGCCGGACTCGATGAGGCACATCCGGCACGCACCGACGGGCGAGAGGTAAGGATGGGCGCAGAAATACGGCACATCTTTTCCGGCCTGAAACACCGCGTCAATGGCGGACGTTCCGGCAGGGAGGTCTAGGGAAATGCCGTCTACATGAACTTTCATAACTTGCCTCCGGCAAAGGCCTGTGGATTATGGTTTGTGGCTTGTGGACGAAGAAAGGAACGGCCAAAGCTTAAACGCTTGCTCCCGCCTCCGCAAGCCGTACTCACGCGTCCCGCCACCGATTCCGTGCCGGATAAATGGGTTTGCCAGTATTCGCCAGCGAGTCGTACTCGTCTCTAAATAGCTTGATGCTGCTCATCACGGGAGAGAGGCAAGCGTCGGCCAGAGCACAGAAGCTTCTGCCGCCGATGTTGTCGCACATGTCCAAGATCAGTTGCACGTCGCCGGGTTGCCCCTGACCGCGCACCTGTTTCTCGTACATCCTGACCATCCAACTGCCGATACCCTCGCGGCAGGGCGTGCATTTACCGCAGGATTCGTGGGCGTAAAAACGAACAAGGTTCCAGGTGGCGTTGACGATACAGTCAGCTTTGGGGATCAGGGTGACGCCGCCGGTGCCGAGAGAACTGCCCGCCGCCGCCAGCGCTTCGTAGTCCATGCCGGTGTCGAGAATCGCCTCGGTATACGGCAGCATCATGCAACTGCTCCCGCCGGGAATAATCACCTTGATGTCTTCCAGCGGCCCGCCCGCCCAGTCAAAAATCAGTTCGCGGAAGGTCGTGCCCAACGGCAACTCGTAGATGCCGGGCCGGGCGACGGGGCCGGAAATTTGAAACAGCTTGGTGCCCTTGCTCTTCTCGGTGCCCATGCCCGCGTGCCATTCCCAGCCGTATTTCAGAATCTGGGTGGCGGCACAGAATGTTTCGACGTTGTTGATGGTGGTGGGCAGCCCGTAAAGGCCCGAGGCGGCGGGGAACGGCGGCTTGAGGCGCGGATTGGCCCGCAGCCCTTCCAGACTGTTCATCAGCGCAGTTTCTTCGCCGCAGATGTACGCGCCCGCGCCCCGGTGGAGTTGCAGATCGAAATCAAAGCCGCTGCCGAGAATATTTTTGCCCAGGAAACCAGCTTCCCGCGCTTCAACGATGGCGGCCCAGATGCGCTCGGCGGCCTGCACGTATTCGCCCCGGATATAGATGTAACCCAGAGAGGCCCGCATGGCGAAACCGCCGATGATCATGCCCTCGATCAATTGGTGAGGGTCTTCAGACATCAGATAGCGGTCTTTGAAAGTGCCGGGTTCGGATTCGTCGGCGTTGCACAAAATCAGGTGCGGCTTGCCGTCGTTCAGCGGCATGAACGACCACTTGAGACCGGTGGCAAAGCCCGCGCCGCCGCGCCCGCGTAGGCCCGACTTCTTAACTTCGTCAATCACCGCGTCGTTGCCAATGGCAAAGGCCCGCTGCACCGCTTGGTAGCCGCCGGACAACAGATAACTCTGAAGCGTCCAGCTTTCGGGGCGGCCCACGTTGGCGTACAGCGTCGGCGCAAAGCGGGGATCTTTGCCGCTGGTCACGGGTCTGGGGGGAGCGATGGTCATGATGGGTTCCCGTTGGCCGCTGCTTGATGGGGCAGCGGGTACAAAGCGTCAGTACTGCCGCCCGCCGCCTCGCCGCTGGAGAGGTACTGGCGTCCGTCTTCAGCGACGACCACGGGCACCGGATGATGGTCTACGGCCAGTGCGCTTCCCAGCCGCATGGCCTGAAGCAGATGGTCGCAGCGGGCGCGGGTCACGGATTCGTAGTAGCCCTCATCGTTGAGTTGCATCACAGGCGCGGTGCCGCAACTGCCCAGGCACTCCACCTTTTGCAAGCTGAAATAACCGTCCGGCGTGACTTCACCCGGCTGCACGTCTAGTGTTTCGACCAGGTAATCCCACAGCTCGTCGCTGCCCGAAAGCGCACACATCAGCGTGGAGCAGACTTGCAGGTGGTACTTGCCGGTGGGCAGGGTGTGATAGGTGGAGTAAAAGCTCATGACGCTGCGGACTTCGGTGGGGGTGGTGCCGCACAGCGCAGCGATTTCGGCCAGCCGCGATTCGTGAACGAAGCCCTCAGCGTCTTGGACTTCGCGCAGCAGCGGCATCAAAGCACTTCTCTTGCCCTGCGGCGAGTTGGGGTAGCGGCTGAAGATATCAGCAACCAGGGGTTGTTTATCGGCAAAGTAGTGAACAAGGGAAGCAGTCTGGGCTTGGGTCACGTCATTCTCTCCAAATCGGCCAAGTAGCACTTTCCAACGCGGCCATCTGCTCGGCGGTGTGCCCGCCTTGCCGCAGCAGGGTCATCAGCTGGCCCCGGTGGTGGGCGTCGTGGACGAGGGTGTGCTGCAAAAAATGCACCGGATGGCTTTCGTACTGGCCTTCAAAGTTCCGGTACTCGTTGAGCGCAGCTTCCACAGCAGCCAGCACGGCGCTGTCACTTTCAGTAAAGGCGCGACGCAACTCGCCGGGATCACGGGTGGTGAGCGTATTGTTCGGCCCCAGCTCAAACTCAATCGCGTCCGCATGGGCAGGCGAAATCTCGTTGAGCCAGTCCTTACGAAAGCCTGCCATGTGCGCCAGTTGCTCCACGACGCTCATTCCGCCCTGACCGTCGGAGATGTTCAGATCGGCGTCGGAGAGGTGATCCAGCACAGCCGTATTGACTCTGGCATTGCGCGAAAAGGATTCCAAGATCAGCTCAGGTACGCTCACCGGTCCACGTCTCCCAGCACCGGGTCAATCGTCGCCAAAATGGTAATCAAGTCGGCGAACTGCCCGCCCACACAGGCGTATTCCAGCGCCTGCAAGTTGACGAAACTGGGAGCGCGAATCTTGACACGGTAGGGCATGGAGCCGCCGTCGGAAATGATGTAATAGCCGACCTCGCCGCGTGCGGTTTCCACCGGCACATACACTTCGCCAATCGGCGGGTGGAAACCTTCGGTGACCAGTTTGAAATGGTGAATCACCGCTTCCATGCTGGTTTCCAGTTCATGACGCGGCGGCAAGCTGATTTTGCGGTTGGGGTCTTTGACCGGGCCGGGCTTGAGGCGCTTGAGAGCTTGGCGCACGATTTTGGCACTCTCGCGCATTTCGTCTAGCCGCAGCACGAAACGGGCCTGCGAGTCCCCAGCTTGGCTGACCGGCACGTTGAAATCGTAGGTCTCGAAGCCGCAGTACGGATTGGCTTTGCGGTGATCGAGCGGCACTCCCGAAGCGCGGAGGTTCGGCCCGGTCAAGCCCAGATCAATCGCCACATCCGCCGGAATGACGCCCACGCCCACCGCCCGGTCCAGGAAAATCGGGTTGGTGACAAAAAGACTCGCGTATTCGTCCACGTGCTTGTCGAAGGTGTCGACAAACTTCTGCACGTTGTCGGTCCAACCGTCAGGAATATCGCGCGACAACCCGCCCACCCGGAAGTAGCCCTGATTCATCCGGTAGCCGCAGACTTCTTCAAAGAGGTCTTGCACCGCTTCTTTTTCGCGAAAGCAGTAGAAAAACGGCGTGATCGCGCCCAAATCCATCAAAGCCGTGCCGATGAACACCAAGTGCGAGTGAATTCGGCCCAGTTCGTGCAGCAGCACCCGCACAGTAGTGGCGCGTTCGGGCACCTCGGCCTGCATCAGTTTTTCCACACCCAGCACATAGGCCAGCTCATGGCCGAACGAGTGCAGGTAATCGGTGCGCGGCGCGTAAGTCACGCCCTGCTGGTAGGTGCGGTGCTCAAACGTCTTTTCGAAGCCGGTGTGCAGGTAGCCCATGTGCGGCGTCACCTTGATGACGTATTCGCCGTCCATATCCACTACCAGACGCAAAACGCCGTGGGTGCTGGGGTGCTGCGGCCCCACGTTCAGGCTCATGATCTCGGTGTGCATCAGTGCCCCGGACTGCGCGGTCAGCGATCCGACCCGCTCCGGGCGGCTGCTTTCCTGATGGTCGGGCTGCATCTCGCGGCGGGGTAATGTGCCGCTCTTCTTGTCTACTGGGGGTCTTTCTTTGAGACTCATGGTGTCACCTCAGTCCGTACACGAGTGGGGCAAGCTGCCGCGCCGCCTGATCCTGAACCGCTCACTTCGGCCCGCCTTCCGGCATCACCGGCGGCTCGATCTCGCGGGTGCTGCCTTTGCGCAGGCTGCCGCGCCAGCCAGTCAGGCCCGCACTTTGGCCGGTCATGCCTGCACGGAAGGCGGCGGGGTCGAGGAAGCGGCCGTCCCGGAACAAAGTGGGCGTCTCCTCCAGCGGGAAATCCTTGCGGAGCGGGTGGCCCTCCAAATCATCAGGCGTCAGCACCTTGCGCAGATCAGGATGACCGTCAAACACCACACCCATCAGGTCGTAGACTTCGCGCTCAAGGTAATTGGCCGACTTCCAGACCGGGTACAAGCTCGGCAACGACTCGCCGTCGCGCAGCCAAACGCGCATAAACAGGCGGCGGTGGTCGTAGGGATGGTAGATGTTGTACAGCACGCTGAAACGCTGCGGGCGCGGCTGCACATATGCGCCGTAGTCCACGCCCACGACGTCCATCAGCATGAAGCCTGCCGACTTGAGGCGCTCGGCAGCGGAGCGCAGTTGGTCAGCCTCCACCACGCCAGTCGGCTCGGCAGCGTCTTCGGGAATCAGGCCCAGCTTGCCCATCAAGGCTTCGACCACGTCTTTGAGTTCTGCAGGCGCGTGGTCGCCAGACGCACTGACTCCGTCTACCTGCACGCTGCCGCCGCCCGCGCTCAGCACGACTTTGTCTTTG
This sequence comes from Deinococcus detaillensis, assembly GCF_007280555.1. Taxonomy (NCBI): domain Bacteria; kingdom Thermotogati; phylum Deinococcota; class Deinococci; order Deinococcales; family Deinococcaceae; genus Deinococcus; species Deinococcus detaillensis. Next base: position 183,181 of record NZ_VKDB01000004.1, read on the forward strand.
CCGTCTAGCGCGTCCATGCGTCCACCATCGGCAGCTGATTGCCGAGTTGGTCAAAAGCCTCGCCGCGCACTTTTTTCTGAAGTTGCATTACGGCAAAAATGAGCGCTTCGGGCCTCGGCGGGCAGCCCGGCACGAAGATGTCGACCGGCACCACGCTGTCCACGTTTTGCACGATGGCGTAGTTGTTGAACATGCCGCCGGAACTGGCGCACGCGCCCATGCTGATGACCCATTTGGGATCGGGCATCTGGTCATAGACGCGGCGCATGATCGGGGCCATTTTCTTGGAGAGGCGTCCGGCCACGATCATCACGTCGGCTTGGCGGGGCGAGGCACGAAACACCTCTGAGCCGAAGCGGGCCAGATCATTACGCCCGTCGGTGGCACTCATCATTTCGATGGCGCAGCAGGCCAGACCAAAGGTGGCGGGCCAAAGCGAGTTGCTGCGGCCCCACGCCACCAGTTTTTCCAAGCTGGAAAAGAGAATGCCTTCAGATTCCAGTTCTTGCCAATCGCGTTCAAAGAGTTCTTTAAGGGGCATCAAAAACCTCCCGCAGAGGAGCTTAGGAAAAAGGTCAAAGGGTTCAGTTCCATTCCAGTACGCCCTTTTTGAGAATGTAGAAGTAGCCCACCAGCACCAAAATCAGGAAGGTGATCATTTCCCAGAAGGCGAACGCGCCAACTTTTTGATAGGCCACTGCCAGCGGATAAAAGAAGGCCGTTTCGATGTCGAAGACGATGAAAAGCATAGCGACGAGGTAAAAGTGCACCGGGAAGCGCTCTCGGCCTGTGCCTTCGGGGTCGTTGCCACTTTCATACGGCATCAGTTTGCTGAAGCTCGGCTTTTTCGGCCCCAGCAAAATGCTGACGACCACCGCCAGCACGCCGATGCCGCCCGCAATCAGCAGCATCACGATCATGTGGGCAAATTCACTCATAGTCCTCCTTGTTGCTCTTCAACGTATTCAATCTTACGGGGTAGTCGAGCGTTTGGGTGAGCTTGTGCCGTTTTTCACGAGCGAGCCACAAAAAAGGGGGCTTGAAGAGGGGGCCTGAAGGTAAATCCGCCGCAGCGGGAGGAGTTGTGTGTGCGCCTCCCAATTTACCACGTAAAGCGGAAAAAAGGGTGCCGGGGAGCGGCGGCAGCGGCCACTCGGCCTGTCCTTAACCTGATCTTTGGTTTTGAGCTGAGAGGGCATTTTGCAGCGCCGCACTTTGCTATCTTCCCAGGTGCGTCACCGGGGGTGTCTGCCCGCACAGTTGCGGGCCGGGCTGAGATCAAACCCTAGGAACCTGAACCGGATCATACCGGCGGAGGGAGCGTGACTGCCGACCTCCCTGCTTGCTTCGGGGGCCGGCAACGCTTCTCCTCTGACGCCAGAGGGGATTTTTTATGTTGAAACACAAAAGTACATTTCTGAGTTTGCTGCTGCTCGGCAGTATTGCTAGCGCCGCGCCGATCACCCTGACGGTCATCACCCACGACAGCTTTGACCTCAACAAAAAGCTGATCGCCAGCTTCGAGCAGCAGAACAACGCCAAAGTGCGCTTCATCAAGGGCGGTGACGCGGGCGAGATGCTGAGCCGCCTCATTTTGACCAAAGCCAATCCGCTGGCGGACGTGGTGTACGGCTTAGACAACACCCTGGCTCCCCGCGCCGCCGCCGCTGGCCTCCTGGACGCTTACAAAAGCCCGGCGCTGAGCAAAGTGCCCGCCGCTTACCGCCTCGACGCCTTCAACCTGAACACCGTGGAATACGGCTACGTGGCCTTCAACTATGACCGCGCTTGGTTCGGGAAAGCCGGTCTGGCGCTGCCCAAAACATTGGACGACCTCAAGACGCTCACCTACGCCAAGCTGACGGTGGTGGCCTCACCCGCGACCAGCAGTCCGGGCCTCGCCTTTTGGCTGGCGAGTGTCAACCACTACGGCCAAGCCGGAGCGGTGGCGTGGTGGCAGGCGGCCCGCACCAATGGCATGAAGGTCACGCGGGGGTGGAGCGATTCGTACAACAAAGAATTTACCCGCAACGGCGGCAAATATCCGATCGTGCTGAGCTACGCCAGCAGCCCAGCCGCTGAAGTCGCCTACGCCGAAGGCTACAACCCCAAGAAGCTGCCTGCCCAGTCACCCACCGGCAATCTGCTCCTTCCAGGCAGCGCCTTTTTGCAACTGGAAGGCGTCGGCGTATTGAGAGGCACCAAGCAGCCCGCACTGGCCCGCAAGTTCGTAGATTTCATGCTCTCGGCAGCGGTGCAGGCCGACTTCCCGACCCGCATGTGGGTTTATCCGGCGGTGGAAGGCGTCCCACTTGATCCGGTGTTTCAGTTTGCTCAGGTGCCGGAAGGAGTCAAGGCGCTGACGTCCACCAACACGCAGGCGCTGGTGGACGTGTGGGTCAATCAGGTGTTGCGGGGACGCTGAAGCAGCAGGTCAGGCAGGTTTGCGGGCGTCCAAAATGATGGAGGCGAAAGCCAGCGGCCCCTGACCACCTCTGAAATCAGCGTTGCGGTGATCGAGCAGCGCCGAGCGGTAAACCGGCCCATCCGCTATGCTCCACGGCTGGCGGTGAAACTGACCTTCGGCATCGTGGTATTCCAGCAAAGTCACTTCAAAGCCTGCTTGGGCGAATACCTCAGCGAACAGCTGAACGTCGTAGACGATCTGGTGATCGGCGGCGGGATGGTCGGGAGGGCCGGGGCCGCCCACTTGCACGGTGCGCTGGTAGTCAGCGTCCGGGAAGTGAGCGTCCGGCACGGCTACCCGCAGCTGTCCACCCGATTTGAGAAAGCGCCAGCACAGGCGGGCGGCGGCGCGGCCCTCCTGCAAAGTCAGGTGTTCCCAGACGTGTTCGCATAAAAAAGCGTCGGCTTGCTCAGGGCCGAAAAAGCGCTCAAAACTTGAAGGGTTGGTCAGGTCAAGCTGCTCTTGCTGGGTGGCCGCCCAGCCTTCCCAAGTCTGTTCACCCGCGCCCAAAACGATGCGCTCACCCACTCACCAATCGCCCTCCAAGCTCAGCCGCACTGCGCCGGAGAGCGATTGCTGCGGCGTGAGCGTTTTCATGTCGGTGCCGTGGACGCCGCGACTCGCCAAGTTGAAAGCGTCGGTGGCGTGTGAAACAGGTTCCAGCGCTAATGAGCCGTCGGGGGCGGTGAAGAGAACCAGATGCGAAAAGACGTTATCGGCAGTGAGGGTCAGCGAGCGCTGAGGCCAGTTCAGCCGGGCCGTGCCTTCCCACGAAGCGAACACCGCGTCAATTTGGGCGTCCCCGACTTGGCGGGCCGAGCTGAAATCCAGCGCGGCGGGAATAGCCTGTGCGCCGCCCAGCGGCAAGCTGTTTTCGTCGGTGGCGTACCAGCCGCCCGCTTCAAACTGCAAGGTGGGCTCTTGGCCGCCCTGCAAGCGCTGGAAGTAAGGGTGCAAACCTATTCCGGCGGGCATGATGCTGTCGGACACGTTGGTGAGCGTCAGCGCCGTGTCGCAGTGCGGGCCACTTAAGTGGTACTCCATCTGCGCGGTAAAAGCCCAAGGCCAATTGACATCCGCAAACTCACGGCTGTCAAAGGTGCACCTGATTTGGGTTTCGCTGATTTTCTGGACCTGCCAAGGCCGGTTGCGAACGTCGCCGTGCTGAATCAGCGTGCTGCCCGCTTTGGGGCGGAGCTGAACGGTGAGGCCTTCAAATTCAAAGCGGGCGTCGCGGATGCGGTTGCTGTAAGGCATCAGGGCAAACATGGCGGTGTCGCTGCTGGAGTGGACTGACTCGGTGTTCACTGGGCGCATCACCGAGCGGCCCGAAGCGGCGCTGAGATTCAGGATGCTGGCTCCGTATTCTGGCGCGACTTCCAGCGTCCAGTATTCGTTTTGGATGGTGCAGGTCTTCACGGCTTCGCCTTGATGGGGCGGCTGCTGACGGCGTGGTGAATGAGGATGCCTGCCGCCACACCCGCGTTGAGGCTCTTGATTTGGCCGCGCACGGCAATGCTGACCAGTTCGTCGCACTTTTCGCGCACGAGGCGGCGCATTCCCTCGCCCTCCGCGCCGATCACGAGGGCCAGTTTGCGGTCATAGTCCAAGCGGCGCAAATCAGTGGCCGCTTCGCCCGCCGCGCCGTAAATCCAAACGTTATCTTCTTTGAGCTGGTCGATCAGCCTCGGCAGATTTTTGGTTTGGGCCACCGGCAAGTAACTGGTCGCGCCCGCCGCCGCCTTGGCGACCACGGCACTCAGTGGAGCGCTGCGGCGTTCTTCCACGACCACGCCGTGAGCGCCCAGCACCTCGGCGCTGCGAATAATCGCGCCAAAGTTGCGCGGGTCGGTGACGCCGTCAAGGAGAATCATCAGCAGTTGCTCACCCTTTTCGTCGGCGCGGTCTAAGATGTCGTCCACAGTGGCCCATTCGAGGTCTTCCACTTCAGCCATCACGCCTTGGTGCTGGGTGGTTCCGGCGAGTTGATCAAGCTCGATGCGCGGGGCAAATTTGAGGCGCACTTCAAAGGTTTTGAGTTCGCGCACGAAGCTTTCTTCGATCCCTTTAGCGACGAGCAGTTCGGAAACGCGCCCGCCTTGCAGGGCTTCTAACACGGGATTACGGCCATAAAGGAGCATACAGGAGAGTCTAGCGCGGCTGGAGACTCAGGCTTCAGGGTATAATCAGCGAACATGTTGAATTGGCTGCCTTACCTGATCTACTTGACGGCCTCTCTCACGGCTCTCCTCTCTCTCAGAATGTTCTGGGAGGGCGGCCTTCTGACGATCATCAGCAGTCTGGCCGCGCTGGGTGGAGCGATCTGGGCAGCCTGGTACGTTGCTACCCTCTCCAAGCAGCCGCAGTTGCCGTCAGCCTTCAAGGATTTGGCGTTCTCCTTCATCTGGGGAGGCGTTATCGCTCTGGGCTGGATACAACGTCTGGTTTTACGCTCAGAACATGGCCCCGCACTCGATTCCTTTGAATCCGGTGTCCTAATCTTTCTGCTCTGCTTTTTGGTTTTTATGGCCGTGTCATGGCTGATGATCCACCGCTCTCAATACTTCAAGAGTCGCGCGGGCAGAGTGTAATTTGACTGATCCGAACCCGCTGTAAACTGAACATATTCGTGCCCACTCCCTACACCCCCGCCCACTTCGACGCCAACCCCGTTGAACTCGCCCGAGAACTGCTCGGCGCGAGGCTGGAGCGCACCTTGCCCGACGGCAGAGTTTTGGCAGGCCGCATCGTGGAAGCCGAGGCGTATGACTGCCCCCGCGATCCGAGCTGCACGGCGGGAAGGTTCCACCACATCAAAACGCTGGAGCTGGCCGCGCCGCCGGGACAGTTCGTATTCTGGGTGGCCTACGGGCATCCGTTGCTACAAATCGCCTGCCGCGCCGAGGGCATCGCCGCCAGCGTGCTGATTCGCGCTCTAGAGCCGCTTAAAGGCGTGGACGCCATGTTGGAGCACCGCCCAGTGGTCAGTGGGCGCAACCTCACCAGCGGCCCAGCCAAGCTGGTGCAGGCGCTGGCGCTCAGTCCCGCCGCGTTTCGTGGCCAACCTGTCAATGGAGCGGCGCTGCGGCTGCTGCACGGCGAGGCCGTGCAAGATGAGCGGGTCAGCATCACGGCGCGGGTGGGCATCGCGGCGGGGCGCAATTTGCCTTGGCGCTTTTTTGAGACCGGCAGCAAATGGATTTCGGGCGGCGTGCCGAGCATGGAACTTGCGCCGCGCGAGCGAGATCTCTAGGAGAAGTCGAAAGACAAAATCGCGGCGCGGCGGTTAGGTTGCGCTATCATGCCGCATTATTCCAACTGTACGGCGGGCCGATGGAAGCCGCTGGGGAGCGCTATGCCTGTCACCATTCGGATTTTTGGTCAAGAGGCCCAGTTTCATCAGGGGCAGTGGCATTGTGAAGACGACGGCGTGCTGGCCATGCTCGACGCGCTGGCCGACCCACGCGCTCAAACCCCCAACGCCGAAGAAGAACACGCGTTTTACTGCGCGGGGCGGTTCGGCGGCTCGGTCTGGGTGGGTAGCGAGTGGAAGATGGCCGAACTCCCCGAACCCGAACTCAAACTCGACGCTTATGCTCTGCCCTCGCCCAAGCCGGAGCGCGGCGGCTGGCTGCCCTGGAGCCGCAAGAAGCGCTGAAGGCTGCGCTTGGAAGGTGGCAATTGAGAAGAAGGCAGGAAATAAACAACTCCCTTGACGGCCCCTCATCTGGCCGCTACTGTAACGCTATGCCGGTTGCCGCCGTTTCCTTGACTCTCCGTGTGATTCTCACTTCGCGGTAGCGGCCTGCTTCCCGCATTGCCGCCCGCCCTCTTCTCGGCGGGCTTTTTTATTTTCGGTTGACGCCTCTCCCCCGCCCTTTTCAGCCCCACAGGAGAACATTTATGCGCCTTGCCATTGTCGGAGCCACCGGAGCGGTTGGACACGAACTTCTCAGCGTTCTCGAAAAAAGCAGCCTGAAGTTTGACGAGTTGCTGCTCTACGCCTCGCCGCGTTCGGCGGGCAGCACCCTCAAGTTCAAAGGGCAAGACCTGACCGTGCAGGTCACTCCCGAAGGAGCCATTCCCGCCGACGTAATCTTGGCCTCGGCGGGCGGCAGTGTCAGCAAAGCTTTGGCTCCGGCCTGGGTGGCGGGCGGCGCAACTGTTATCGACAATTCCAGCGCCTTCCGCTATGACGACAGCGTGCCCCTGGTCATTCCGGAAGTCAATGGCGAGGCGGCCCTGAAGCACCAAGGCATCATCGCCAATCCCAACTGCACCACCGCCATCGCCGCCGTCGTGGTCTGGCCGCTTCATCAGCGCTTCAGCGTCAAGCGGATGATCGTCAGCACTTATCAGGCCACCAGCGGCGCGGGCGCAAAGGGAATGGAAGAGCTGGAAACCCAGACCCACATGGTTTTGCACGGCAAAGAAGCTCAGGCCAGCGTGTTCGCCCACCCGATTCCCTTTAACGTCATTCCGCACATCGACAGTTTTCAGGACAACGGCTACACCAAAGAAGAAATGAAAGTGGCCTGGGAAACCCAAAAGATCTTTGGCGACCCGAATTTGATCATCAGTTGCACCGCCGTGCGGATTCCCACCATGCGGACTCACTCCGAAGCGATCACCCTAGAATTTGAGCGCCCCGCCACGCCGGATGAAGCCCGTGAGCTGCTGCGAGCCGCCCCCGGCGTGGAAGTCCGCGACGACCCCGCCGCCAACCTCTACCCGATGCCCCTGACCGCCAGCGGCAAATACGACGTGGAAGTGGGCCGCATTCGCGCCAGCCTCGCTTTCGAGGGCGGCTTGGAGCTGTTCGTCAGCGGCGATCAGTTGCTGAAAGGCGCAGCACTCAACGCTGTGCAGATTGCCGAATACTTGCAGGAAAAGGGAGCACTTAAGGAAAAAGCGCTGAGCTAACCTAAAGTAAGTTCATAAGGAAAGACGCCGCAACTCTGTAAATTGCGGCGTCTTTCCTTATTGAAATTTCAGATAGCTCTCCAAAGAACTACAACACTTCCGCCGCTTGCAGCCGTTCCAACACGCTGGGATCTTCCAAGGTGCTGGTATCGCCCTGAATTTCTTTGCCCGCCGCGATCTGGCGCAAAAAGCGGCGCATGATCTTGCCGCTGCGGGTTTTAGGCAGGGCGTCGGCCACGATGATGGCGTCGGGGCGGGCCAGTGCGCCGATTTCTTTGGTAATGAAGGCGCGGATGGCTGCCGGATCACACTCCATCCCACTTTGCGGCGTCACGAAGGCCACCACGCACTCGCCTTTCACCTCGTCGGGCCGGCCCACCACAGCAGCTTCAGAAATGCTGGGATGGGCCACCAGCACCGATTCGATCTCCATCGTCCCGAGGCGGTGGCCCGACACGTTGAGCACGTCGTCGACCCGGCCCATCACGGTGATGTAACCGTCGGCGTCTTTGCGTGCGCCGTCGCCCGCGAAATACACATGCGGAATTTCGCCCCAGTAGGTCTTGCGGTAGCGCTCGTCGTCGCCATAGACAGTGCGGAGCATACTCGGCCAGGGGCGTTTGATGACCAATAAGCCGCCCTCGTCGGGGCCGAGTTCGTGGCCGTCACGGGTCAGGATGGCCGGTTCGATACCGAACATCGGCAGGCCCGCGCTGCCGGGTTTGGCTGGAAAAGCCCCCGGCAAAGTGGTCAGCATGATGGTGCCGGTTTCGGTTTGCCACCAGGTGTCGATGACCGGGCAGCGCTCGCCGCCGATGACGCGGTGATACCACATCCACGCTTCAGGGTTGATCGGCTCGCCCACGCTGCCCAGCAGCCGCAAGCTGGAGAGGTCGTAGCGGCCCGGGTAATCGTCACCCTGACGCATAAACGAGCGGATGGCGGTAGGCGCGGTGTACAGAATATTGATCTTGTGCTTTTCGATGACGCTCCAAAAGCGGCCCCAGTCCGGGTGGTTGGGCGCTCCCTCGTACATCACAGCGGTTGCGCCGCACAGCAGCGGGCCGTAGACGGTGTAGCTGTGGCCGGTGACCCAGCCGACATCCGCCGTACACCAGAACACGTCGTCTTCCTTGAGATCAAAAGCGGTCTGCATGGTCAGGAAGGCGCTGACCATATAGCCGCCAGTGGTGTGCAGCACGCCTTTGGGCTTGCCGGTGCTGCCAGAAGTGTACAAAACAAACAACGGGTGCTCGCTGTCGAGCGGCGCGGCCTGATGCTGATCGCTGGCCTGACCCACTGCCTCGCTCCACCACACGTCGCGGCCCTCTTTCATCGGCACGGCCACCCCGGCGCGGCGCACCACCAGCATTGTTTCCAAGCTCGGGGCAAGCTCGGCGGCGGCGTCGGCGTTGGCCTTGAGCGGCACGGGCGCACCTTTGCGGTAGCCCGCGTCGGCGGTGATCAGCACCTTACTCTGGGCGTCGGTGATACGGTCAGCCAGCGCCGACACCGAGAAGCCGCCGAACACCACGCTGTGCACCGCGCCGATGCGGGCGCAGGCCAGCATGGCAATTGCCGCTTCGGGAATCAGCGGCAAGTACAGCGTGACCCGGTCGCCGACTTGCACGCCCAAGTCGGTCAGCGTGTTGGCGGCCTTGCTCACCTCGCGCAGCAGTTCGGCGTAAGTGAATGTCCTGACTTCGCCGTCCTCGCCTTCCCAAATAAACGCCCGCTTGTCGCCGCGCCCCAGCTCCACTTGGCGGTCGAGCGCGTTGTAAGCGATGTTGGTCTGCCCGTCCACGAACCAGCGGGCGTGCGGCTCTTGCCAGTCAAGCACCTGCGTCCACGGCTGCGTCCAGCTCAGTTGGCCCGCCACCTCCGTCCAGAAGGTTTCGGGATCATCCAAGCTTTGGCGGTAGCGGCGCTCATACTCCCCGCGCTTGATACTGGCCTTCGCCGCAAACTCGGCGGGCGGCTCGATGACGCGGGTTTCGTGAAGCACGTTGTCAATCAGCATGTTGTCAATTTGGTCGGTCATGCAGTGTCCCCTTGTGTGTGGCGCTGTGGAATTCGGTGGTGGTGCCATGCTATACCCGTCCGCCAACGCGCACGGGGGGTTGAAACTTATTTTCGGGAAGGCCGGAGCGGTGGATTGAACTCCAAGCCCCTACGCTGCCGCCGCCGCTGAGCTATAACCGGAAGCGTGATCTCCCCCGCGCCCCCCCTACAAAGCAACTTCGTGCAAGACGCCTTGGGCCGCCCGCTGCGCGATTTGCGCATCAGCGTGACCGACCGCTGTAATTTGCGCTGCACCTACTGTATGCCCCGCGAAATCTTCGGCCCCGATTACGCTTTTTTGCCGCGTGAGGAGCTGCTCAGCTTCGAGGAAATAGAGCGGCTCTCGCGGCTGTTCGTCGAACTTGGCGTCCAAAAGCTCAGGATCACCGGGGGCGAGCCGCTGCTGAGACGCGATTTGCCGCAGCTCATCGAGCGCCTGAGCCAGATTGAAGGCGTGGACGACCTGGCCATGACCACCAACGGCCTGCTGCTCCCACGCTTGGCAGGCGACCTCAAAGCGGCAGGCCTGCAGCGCGTAACGGTCAGCTTAGACAGCCTCGATCCAGAAACCTTCGGCAAGATGAACGGGCTGGGCGTTCACCCTGACAAAGTGCTGGCGGGCATTGAAGCGGCGTTGCAAGCGGGACTGGGCGTCAAAGTCAACACGGTGGTTCAGCGCGGCGTCAACGACTCAGCGCTGGTGGAGCTGTGGACAGCGCTGCGCTCAAAGGCCGTGGTGCGCTTCATCGAGTTTATGGATGTGGGCAACCACAACGGCTGGGAGATGAGCCAAGTGGTGCCGTCGAGCGAGGTGATCGCCCGTTTGGCCGGATCAGGTTCGCCGCTGCGCCCGCTCGACGCCCATTATCAGGGTGAGGTGGCTTCCCGCTACGCCGACGCGCAGGGCTTTGAAGCGGGCGTGATCAGCAGCGTCACCGCGCCGTTTTGCGGCGACTGCTCACGGGCAAGGCTCTCGGCAGTGGGGCAGCTCTACACCTGCTTGTTTGCCACTCAGGGCACCGATCTGCGCGGCCCACTGCGGGCAGGCGAAAGCGACGCTGAGCTGCTTGAACGGCTTAGGGGCGTGTGGCAAGTCCGGCGTGACCGCTACAGCGAGGAGCGCGGCGAGGCCAGCGGAAAACGCCGTGAGCAGAAAGTGGAAATGTCGCACATCGGCGGCTGAGGGCAGCCAGCGCTGGCCTTTGAACTTCAGTTCAGGCCGTCCCTCTTCGAAGTCTCAGGTTCAGCTTGCTTCCTTCGGTGTAACGGGCGCATGAACACTCCGCAGCGCAGCAGGTGTTCTCGGTACGCAAACGCCCTCCAATTCAGTTAATATGAAACCAACTCGGCACTCGTCTAGAGGAGTGCCAGAGCAAATCTTCATGAATAGGCTGCACCGGAGGGTCAAATGGCGAAATACCCACTGATTAAAAGCACTTTGAAAGACCGCTTGCTCGGCGGACATTATCAGGAGGGATTACCGTTGCCCAGCGAGCCGCAGCTCGCCCGCGAATTTGAAGTCTCGCGGATGACCGCCCGGCGGGCCATTGACGAACTTGAGCGCGAAGGCTACGTCTACCGGGTGCAGGGCGCGGGCACCTTCCCCACCGGCAAGCGGTTTCGCCAGGGGATGTTCCGGGTACGGCCCTTCAAAGAGTGGGCACGCCACCCCGACCACCGCACCGGGGTGCTCCACGCCATGCAGATTCAGGCCACGCCGGAAATCGCCATCGTGTTGCAGGTGCAGCTCGGCGATCCGGTGATTTTTATCCACCGCCTGAGAACCGCCGGAGACGAAGCGCTGGTCATTGAAAAGCGCTACATCAACGCGGCGTTGGTGGGCGATTTGCTGTCGCAAAACCTCGGGGTGGAGAGCATTCACGAAGTGATGGTAGCGATGGGCGTGCCGCTGACGCGGGTGGAGCAGGCTTTGGAAGCGGTCAATCTGCGCCAAGAAGAATCAGACTTGCTGCGGGTACCGGTGGGATCGGCGGCCTTTTTGCTGCGCCGCACCACCTACAGCGGTACCAAGCGGGTGTCTTACGTCAATTACTGGGTGCGCGGCGACCGTTACGCCTTTCAAGACAGTTTTGAGCCGTGAGCGACCTTACTGGAAGCTTGGCCGCGTTGTACCCCGTACAAATTTGAACTCGCGTGCAGTATTTTAGATGAATATGGACGCCCCCTCTCTGCGCGAACGGCAAAAAGAAAAACGCCGCACCCGCATTTATCACGTCGCGATTGATCTCTTCAAGCAAAGCGGCTTTCAGGCCACGACCGCCACCGACATCGCCAAAGCTTCCAACGTCTCACGCGGGACTTTTTTTAATTACTACCCTTATAAAGAAGCGGTGCTGCTCGATTACGGCGCTCAGATTATGGCGCGGCTGCGCGAGCTGGCCGAAACCCGATTGGCACAGGGCCACGCTCCGCGCAGCGTGCTGGAAGAAGTCTGGGACAAGTTGGCCGAGGAAAGTGGGCAGGAGCGCGGCCTGATTCCGCCGCTGGCTTACGAAGTGATGAATCCCAGCCCTGAACGTGCCCGCACTGCTTACCAGGCTTTGCCGCTCAGCCGCGTCATCGAGCTGATCTTGCGCCCGATGCAGCAGGCCGGGCAACTGAGGAGCGACCTGAGTTTGCAGCGCATGAGCAACTTGATTGCCGACACCTACCTCATTATTGCCCTGCGCTGGAGCGCTTACGGCACCGACCGCTCGCTGAGCGAAGAAATGCGCCTCACGCTGGGCTTTTTGATGGAAGGCGTGGTGAAACGCTAAACGCTCTGCGCCGCTTGGCCTGCTTGGGAAGAGGGCGAGCGCGAGGGCTTACCTCTCCCCGCTGAACTTGGTATGATCTGCTGTAGGTCAGGCAAGAGGGCGGGATTCGCTTTTTTGCCGGGCGGGGACTTTCGCCCCACATTTCAACTCTCCCACCGCAAGGCCGCGCCGCCCGCACCCCAACGGCGCTGCGGCGTTTGCGTGTGCTGGCCGCCTCCGCTCAACCGAGCCGGTCGGCCAGCCAAAAGGCTTCTATGGAACTGACTCCCCGTGTGCCCCCCCACAACAACGACGCCGAAATCAGCGTGCTGGGCAGTATTTTGCTCGAAAACGACGTGCTGATCCAAGTCGGCGACACGGTCGCGCCGGAGATGTTTTACCGCGAAAGCCACCGCAAGATTTTTTCTGCCATGCGGACGCTGCAAGAGCGCGGCGAGCCGGTCGATTTGGTGACGCTCAGCGACGAACTGACCAAGCGCGGCACCCTCGACGAGGTGGGCGGGCTGACCTACCTGATCGGGCTGTCGGATCAAGTGCCGACCTCGGCCTACGCCGAGCACTACGCCCGCTTGGTGCAGGAAAAGTACACCTTACGTCAACTCATTTCAGCCAGTTCGCAGGCGATGAAGCTGGCCTACGACGGTCAACTGCCGCTCGAAGACCTGCTCGACAAAGCCGAGAAGCTGATCTTTGAAGTCTCCGAGCAAAAGAAAAAAGGCGAGCAACATCAGGCCATGAGCGAGGTGGTGCAAGACACCTTCGAGTACATCACCTTGCTTCACAGCAACAAAGGCATTCCCGACGGCGTGGCCAGCGGCTTCCGGGATCTGGACGAGCAAATCTCGGGCTTGCAGAAGGGCAGTTTGAACGTGCTGGCGGCTAGGCCGAGCATGGGAAAAACCGCCTTCGCCCTCTCCATTGCCCAAAACGTTGCCCTGCGCGGCGACAAGACAGTGGCGGTGTTTAGCTTAGAAATGCCCAGCGTGCAACTGGCCCTGCGGATGCTGTGCGCCGAAGCGCGGGTAGATATGAACCGCATTCGCAGCGGCAATCTCAATGAGCGCGACTTCGAGCGCCTCGCCCACGCCGCCGGACGCTTGGCCGAAGCCCCGATGGTCATCGACGACGAACCGGATCTGACAGTCAATGCGCTGAGGAGTAAGCTGCGGCGCATTCAGGCGCAGTACGGCAATCTGGGCTTGGTGGTCATTGATTACCTGCAACTGATGTCGGGCAGCAAGGGCAGTACCGGCGCGAACGAAAACCGCCAGCAGGAAATCAGCCTCATTTCGCGCAACCTCAAGAGCATTGCCCGCGAACTGGAAGTGCCGGTGATGGTACTCTCGCAGCTCTCGCGGGCAGTGGAGCAGCGGCCCAATCACCGGCCGATGCTCTCGGATTTGCGCGAGTGTGTGACCGGAGAAACCCTGGTCAACTTGGCCAGCGGGCAGCGCGTGCCGATTCACGAACTCATCGGCCAAACGCCGGAAGTTCTGGCCATGTCCGAAGGTGGGCAGATCATTGCGGCCCAGAGCGACGCGGTCTGGGAAGTCGGGGTGAGGCCTGTCTTTGCAGTCAAGACCCGTAGCGGACGGGTGCTGAAGGCAACAGGGCAGCACCGGATTTATCAACTGGGCGGCTGGACGACAGTGGCTGAGCTGCGGGCCGGCGATCGATTGGCGCTGGCCCGCCGCCTTCCTGAACCCGCCGAAGTCAGGCAGTGGGACGAAGATCTACTGGCACTGCTGGGTCAACTCGTCGGTGACGGCAGTTATTTGAACGGTCAGCCGCTGCGCTTTACCACCGCGTCCGAGGCCAACAGCGAACTTGTTCGCCGCGCCGCCGAAAAACTGGGAAGTACTGTCAACCGCCACGCAGGGCGCGGCAACTGGCATCAACTCGTCATCTCCGGCAACGGCCACCGCTGGCAGGCCACAGGCGTAGGCAAGTGGCTCAAAGACTTGGGGCTGTTCAACCAACGCTCCCACGAAAAGCGGTTGCCGCATGAAGTCTTTGGCTTAAACAATGCCAGCGTCGCCACCTTACTGCGTCACTTGTGGGCCACCGACGGCTGTATTCATGTACGCGAAACGGGCGGAGCTTCCCGCGTCTATTTCGCCACTTGCAGTGAGGGGTTGGCGCGTGATGTGGCCGCTTTGCTCCTGCGGCTGAGCATTGTCGCCAGAATCAAAGCGGTCGATCAGGCCAGCGGAAAACCAATCTGGAATGTCGATGTCTCCAGCGGCGAAGCCCAACTGCAGTTTTTGGCGACTGTCGGGGCATTCGGCCCCCGCACGGAGGCGGCAAACGCCCTCGGGAAGCTGCTGGAAAGCCGCCGAGGCAACCCAAACGTAGATACTCTGCCGCGAGAAATTTTTGCTCAGGTTCGCAGCACCATGACCCAGCGCGGTTTTTCTCAGCGGAAGATGGCGGCGGCGCGGGGCACCCGTTACGGCGGCACGTCGCATTTTAGTTTTGCGCCGTCACGGGCGACTATCCAGAGCTACGCCGCTGTTCTCGAAGACGACGCGCTCCAGACCCTTGCGACCAATGATCTTTACTGGGATGAGGTAGAGAGCGTCACCCCGGCTGGCGAAGAAGCGGTGTACGACCTCACCGTACCCGGCCCCGCTTCTTGGCTAGCCGACGGCTTGGTGAGCCACAATTCCGGCGCGATTGAGCAAGACGCCGACATCGTGATGTTCATCTACCGCGACGAGTATTACAACAAAGAAACCGACCAACAAGGCATCGCCGAAATCATCATCGGTAAGCAGCGCAACGGCCCGGTCGGTACCGTCAAGCTGCAATTTCACAGCGCCCACGTGCGCTTCAACGACTTGGCAGGAGAGAGCTGATGCCCGAACAAAACCCTAAGGGCAAAGGCCCCACCGCCCGCATACCGTCTCCTCCCCAGACGGCTCCAACCCAAGCGGCTTCAGCTCCAGCAGCTCAGCCCAGCGCTTCCAAAGACCCCAATCAGGGGCAGCCCAGCCGCAACAGCCGCAGAAGCCGCAGCCGGAGCCGCAACAACAACCGCAGCGGCAGAAACGACGCTCCCAGCCCGGGCCGCAGCAAAGCCGAAGTGCTGCCGCCCGTGACCGCCCCGCCTTCCAAAGGCCGCAACAAACGCCCGCTGGCCGAGCCGCGCATCGGGGTGGGCTGCGTCGTCATGCGCGGCGACGAAGTGCTGATCGTGCGCGAGCGGGGCCGCTGGAGCCTGCCCAAAGGCGGCCTCGAAGTCGGCGAACTGATCCAAGACGGCGCACGCCGCGAAACCTATGAAGAAACCGGACTGATCGTGGAGCTGCGCGAGCTGGCCTTTATGGTGGAATTTCAAGCCGAGACGTGGGGCCACCATCTGCAATTTTTCTACGCTTGCCGCGAAGTCGGCGGCACGCTGGGACCGCGCGACCCTGACCGCGACGTGCAGGAAGCCAAATTCGTGCCGGTGCGCCACCTACGCGAGTACCTGCGCTTCCGGCCCCGTTTGGTGGCCTTGGAGAGCTGGCTGCGCGACAAACGGCCCAAGCATTTTGTCTTCGACCTCGACAAAGAGCCGGCCATGCTCAAAAAGCGCACGCGGGTAGAAACTGGGGTTGGCAGAGCTGGCCGCCGCAGCTCCAATTCCAAACTGACGCCGCAAGACCCCGATCTGGAGCGCCTGACTTTTGAAGCGGGCGAGGATGAGTTGCCGTAACAAGTGGCTGCGCTGTGTAAAGCGGTATCCAAAGCCAACTGAAGCCGGTATCCAGTGCCCGTTTCCAAAAGGCCGCCCGCGCTATGATGCCTTTCTATGGAGCCTTCCCGTTTACGAGGCCAGATCATCGCCGTGACCAGCGGCGACCAGGGCTATGGCCGCAGCATCAGCGCCGCCCTGGCCCGCGCCGGAGCCAGCGTGGTGCTGATCGGGATCAATCCGGAGACGCTCTCCGCCCATGCCAGTAGCATCGAGCAGCTCGGCGGCACGGCCATTCCGCTCAAAGCCGATGTGAGTGTGCCACTCGATTGGGCCAGCGCCCAAGCCCGCATGCTCGAAATCTTCGGAGCGCTGCACGGCATTGTCCATCTGGCCGACAAACGCTCACATTCTAATTTCACCTTGCTCAGCGAAGGCGAGTGGATGGAGCTGTTCAACTGCAACATCAAGAGCAGTGTTTCGATGACCCAAAATATTCAGCGGCGCTTGCCCGGCACCTGGCTCACCATCGTCGGGCCGCATTTAGATGAAATTGGCTTACAGGCCTTTCCCCAGCGCGGCGCACTGCGCGGCTTGGTGGAGCGGGCAGCCAGCGATGAGCTGCGGCTGAATATGGTGCTGCCGGGGCGGGCCAGCAGTGAGGAAAAATACGACGCGCCGCTGTGCGAGGTGGTGCTGACCTTGGCGCTGCCGGAGATGCAGCACCTGCGCGGCAACGTCTTGGAAGTGCCGCTGCCCGCCGTGCCCAAGTACCGCGATCAGGAGCGCGAGGTTCTGGTGAGAAATTCTTGAAGTGCCCCTACTGCTCCGCCGCCGACAGCAAAGTGGTCAATTCGCGCTCCAGCGACGACGGCACAGCCATTCGCCGCCGCCGCGAGTGCCTCAGCTGCGCCCGGCGCTTTACCACCTATGAGCGTGCCCAGCTCGAGCCGCTGATGGTCATCAAGCGCGGCGGCCTGCGCCAAGCGTTCAATCCTGACAAACTGCTGCGCGGCCTGGCGCTGGCCAGCGAAAAGCGCCCGATTCCCCAAGAAACTTTGCGGGCCTTTGCCTACGGCTTTGAAGACGAAGTGGGAGCGCCAGAAGTCGAGAGCGGCGAGATCGGCAAGCGGGCCATGGGCTTTTTGCGCCCGCTCGACGACGTGGCCTATATCCGGTTTGCCAGCGTTTACCGCGAATTCGACAGCTTGGAGCGCTTTATTGAAGAGATTCAGGGGCTGAAAGAGAAAGAGTGAAGGCTCAGTCCATCACCGCTTTAGACCGAATCGGCGTGGCTTTTTGTGGATGCTTGCCCTCAACTCCCTGATACACCGCCCGAATCTGCTGATAATCGGCTTCCATATCGTTGCTCGGCGTCAAATAACCCAGCACGCCCACCCGCTTGCGCCGCCAATCGAAGACGATCAGCGCAATCGGCACGCCCGCCGCCTGACTCATGTGGTAAAAGCCGCTCTTCCACGCGTCCGCTTTTTCACGTGTGCCTTCCGGCGCGAGGCCCAGCACGATTTCAGGTTGAGCGGCGATCATTTGCGCCACCGCTTCTACAAAGTTGCCGCCAGCTTTTCGCCGGTCAACCGATACCCCGCCCCAGGCCCGAATCAGCAGCCCCAGCGGAGGCCTGAACAAACTGTGCTTGGCGACAAACTTGAGCGGCGTACCGGTTGCCCGAGCCCACAGCAGCGCCGGCAGCAAATCCCAGTTGCTGGTGTGCGGATAAGCCACGCCCACCAATTTGACGGACGGTTCGGCAGGCAGCAGGGCCGTCCAACCGCTGAGGCGCAGCAAGGCCGCCGCCAACCGCGAGCGGAGGGTGGGCGGTCGGTTTTGCCAACGCGGGGTCATGAAGCGAGTATAGAGACAGCAGCGTCTGGGCCGCATTACAATACCCTCATGACCGACTCCCCTCTTCCTGAGTTGACAGCGCAGCTCGAAGCGCTCGGCGGGCAATTGGTGTGGCGTATCGGCAAAGATGACGCCAGCGACGAAGTGGTGGTGCGGCTCGGCTACGCTTCGGCCACGCCGCGCTTTGCCCACCTGCCGCGCCTGCGCAGCGCCAGCGACGACGACCTGAGCGCCGCGCTGTCGCAGGGCGCGGTGGTGATCGAATGGGTAGACTAAGGGATGGCCAGCAGCTCACGGAGCGCTTTTGATCGTTGAAGCGAGCGAACGCTTTGAATTGCCCGCGCCCGCCGACGACGCCACTGCGTTGGCGTTTTTGCGCGACCCGGCCCGCTCACTCGCCAAGGTGCGCTTTTTGCGCGAGTTGGCGGTCAGCGGCCACGAGGTGCGCGGCGTGCTGGCAGTGCAGCTTCCGATGCTCGGCGAAGTGACCTTGCCCTTTTTCAGTGTGCTGGACGTTACGCCGCTGGGCGCACGCCTGATTCCCCAAGCCTTAGAAAATGAGCGGGCTTGGATTGAAGTCGGAGGCGAAGGACAACTGAAGGAAGCGGCCTTGGCCTACGTCTTCGTGTTCCGCGCTCACTTGCAGATGCCCACCGCCGAAAAGTGGGGCGGCGAGGCTTTTGAGAAGATGGTCAGGGCCGCCGCTTCACGCACCATCGCGCGGGTGGCCCAGGAATTGCCGAGAGCGGTGGGGGAAGCGCTGGAGGGCGGGTTTTAGAGTGGCCGCTGACGCTCACTCACCCCTCTACCCTTTTGAAGAGGAAAGAGAGAACTTCCACTTTGCACCCCTCTTCTCCCTCAAACCCACTCTCTTAGATGAGCCTTGATCAGCGGCCCGCTCAACTCCTCAGCGCTCGGCAACTGACCTAGCGCGAACCAAGCCGCCTCGGTGATCTCGTCAGCAGGTAACGTCAGAGCGCCGCCCATAAACTGTCCCTCAAAAAGCTGGGATACGTTGTCCACCACGTCGCCGTGAGGATAAGTAAAGCGGTACTCCGGCCCGATGTAGAGTTTGAGCGGCCTGAGTTCGCCCACCTCCAGTCCGGTTTCTTCCCTCAGTTCGCGTCGGGCAGCCTGCTCGAAGGTTTCGCCAAGTTCCATACTGCCGCCCGGCAAAGTCCAGCGCCGCGTATCAGCACTTCTGAGCAGCAGCACCCTCCCCCGCTCATCCCGTAGCAGCACATTTGCGCCGGGAGCAAACAGCGGGCGCGGCCCCACCACGGCCCGCAGCTCGCGCAGATGTTCGCCGGTGGGCTTGGGCGGCACCCAATCCAGCGGCAGCGGCGGCAGTCCCACTTCCGAACGCAGCAAGCTGAGCGTTTGCTTGTTGACATTGGCGCTGATAACCGGCAATTCGGCGAGGTCAAACCAAGCCAGCTCCAGCGTTTCGCCGGAGTCGTCGGGAGCGGCCTGGGCAAGCGCGGCGGCGGGCAAGTGGCCCCGGCACAGCCCACCCACGAAGTACACTTGATCGCCGTTGGGGTAGCGGTGATACAGGTGCGGGCCGCTGACGGCTTGCCAGAAAGTGAGCAGCGTATCGAGTCCGGTTTCCTCGTTTAGCTCGCGGCGGGCGGCCCCTTCAAAGGTTTCGCCCAACTCCAAGCCGCCGCCCGGTAAGCCCCACAAGCCGTCGTCGCCGCGCCGCTGAAGCAGTACCCGCCGCGTTTCATCTTGCACGGTGGCGCTGGCACCGACGCTGAACAGGGGCCGAGTACCGAGGGCGGCGCGGAGTTCGGAGAGATAAGACACCCACACACTCTAGCCGTCTGCTCTTGCTCACGGCTCAGGAGGGTTAGCATCAGGGCATGACTCCGCCTAATTATGACGCCGCCCTTGATTTGCCGCCCGAACTCGCCGCCGACCTTTCGTATGACACTTTAGCCGTCCACACCGGCATCGGGCGCGGAACAGGCGTGGGCGTGGGCATTCCGATTCAGCAGATGGCCGCTTTTCAGTTTGACAGCTTAGAGGCCGCCGCCGGAGAGTTTCAGACCAACACGGGCAGCAGTTACTCGCGTATCCAAAACCCCACTGTCAAAGCGCTGGAGCGCCGCATCACCGCGCTGGAAGCGGGCCAAGAGACGGTCTGCCTCAGCAGCGGGCAGGCCGCCAGCTTCACGGCGTTCTTGAGTGCTTGCCGCGCCGGAGACCACATCGTGGCGACCAGCAGTTTATTTGGCGGCTCGGTGGCGATGCTCAGCAATGTTTTGCCGCTGATGGGCATTACGGCCAGCTTGGTGCCGAATACCCCCGACGCCGTGAAAGCCGCCATGCAGACGAACACCAAACTCATCTGGGCCGAAACCATCGGCAACCCCGCCGCCGACGTGGCCGATCTGAGCGCCCTGGCCAAGATCGCCCACGCGCAGGGAGCCTTGCTGGGCGTGGACAACACCTGGGGCGGGGTGGGCCTACTGTGCTGCCCGCTGGACTTTGGGGCCGACATGGTGACCCACAGCTTGACCAAATGGGCCGGAGGACACGGCTCGGTGCTGGGCGGCAGCGTCACGGTGGGTGAGCGGCACAGCCTGACCCGCAATGCCATCTATACCGACGGCGAACCCAGTTTGCTGGAAGCGCGGGGCGCGGGCGCATTGGCTTGGCGGCAGCGCTGGTTCGGCGCTTCGCAACTCGGCATGATTTTGCCGCCGCAAAGTGCCTACGCCATCGCTCAGGGCTTGGAAACCTTGTCGCTGCGCCTCACGCGGGAATGCGAAACGGCTTTGGCGCTGGCTGAGTTTTTGGAAGGGCACGTGGGCGTGGGGCGGGTCAATTATCCGGGCCTTGAGGGCAGCGAGTTTCACGCCCTCGGCCAGCAGTACCTCAGCGGCGGCTTCGGGGCCGTCATGTCATTTGAAGTGGCGCGTCCCGAAGAATTTTTGTCGCGACTCAAGGTCATCCGGATGGCCCCCAACTTGGGCGATACCCGCACGCTGGTGGTGCATCCCTGGACGACCACCCACGGCAAAATGCCCGAAGCCGCCCGCCGCGCCGCCGGCGTGACGCCGCAGAGCATCCGCATGAGCGTCGGCGTGGAGTCTCTGGCCGACTTGCAAGCGGATTTGGAGCGGGCGCTCAGCTAAAGCGGCTTAGAGGCTTCTATCCTCCGTGTGAGAACGCCGGAAAATCGGTCATCGCGCCGTCTACATAAATGGTCGTTCCGGTGACGTAACTGGCCTGCGCCGAACACAAAAACACCACCATGTTGGCAATGTCAGTGGTTTCGCCCATGCGCCCCAGTGGAATTTTGGTCAGGAGGTCGGCCAGCGTGGTGGGACTCCCCCAAACACTTTGATTGATCGGCGTGCGAACCGCGCCGGGGGCCACCGCCAGCACCCGCACACCAAACGGAGCGGCTTCTTGGGCCAAGGTCTTCATCATCATGCTTTCGCCGCCTTTGCTGGCGGTGTAAGCGCTGTATCCGCTCCAAGCAATCTGGTCATGCACGCTGGTGATATTGAGAATCACGCCGCTCTTTTGCGGCACCATCCGTTTGAGGGCTTGCTGGGCGCACAAAAACGAGCCGAACAAGTTGATCTGAAGCACCCTGAGCCAAGCGGCGGGATCGGCGTCCCAACTCAGGGCGTGCGCTCCGTCGATGCCGGCATTGTTGACCAAAATGTCCAGGCCGCCGTAGTGGCTGTCTATTTGGGCAAACATGGCGGCCGCCTGCGCCGGATCGCTGACATCGGCCAGCACGCTAAACGCCTCGCCGCCGGCCGCCTGAATGTCTTGCACGATTTTGTCGGCGGCTTCGGGGTGAGAAACATAATTGACGACCACCCGCGCTCCCGACGCGGCCAGCCCGCGCACCACCGCTTCTCCAATGCCTGAGTTGGCTCCTGTGACAAGGGCACGCTGATTGTTCAAAGTGATGTCCATACCACTTAGCTTGGAGTGAATTGGGGTGAGAGAAAATGAAATCCACCGGGCTTGGTTTGAGAATGAGCCGCAGATCAGAGACCATAAACGCCGTTTGAAGAGCAAAACCATATCTGAGCTGCGAAAAATCTTCACATTGCTCCGCCAGACTAACCGGGTCATGCCCTGGCCTACTCTCCCCCACTCCTTCAAACCTCGCGCCAAACGACGTTTGCGTCACTATGAGGGCGTTCTCGGCACGGCGCTGGAACTGCAACTGGTGGCAGGCAGTGAAGCCCAGCTTGACGCAGCAGAAACCCAACTTCTGGCCGAACTCGAAAGATTAGAGCAGGTCTTCAGCCGCTTCTTACCGGGCAGTGAACTCAACCGGCTGCACCACCGGCGCGGGCAGCCCGTCCGTGTATCGCCGGAGTTCGCGGCGTTGCTCACCCAAGCCCAGCAAATCATGGCACTGACGGGCGGCGCGTTTCATCCGGCGGCGGATACCCTGGCGCGGCTGTGGGCAGTGGGCGAGCCGGACATTCAAACTTTAAGTGACGTGCTGGAGCAGATGCGCCAACCGCTCTGGACGCTTGAGCACCAGCACGTCACGCTTCACACTGAGCTGACGCTGAATTTCAATGCGCACGCCAAAGGCTTCATCACCGACGCGGCGGCTCAGGCGGCTTTTCAGGTGGCGGGCGTTCGGGAAGTCGTGCTCAATATCGGCGGCGACGTGCGGCATCTCGGCGCTCAGAGCGTGCCGGTGGGCATCGAAGCGCCCGGCCGCTTGGCCGACAACCGGGAGCCGCTGGCGTTTGTGCGCCTGAGCAACCAAGCGGTAGCCACCAGTGGCCTGAGTCACCGGGGAGCGCATATCCTCGATCCGCGCAGTGGGCAGCCGCTCACGTCCCACAGCAGCGTCTCGGTGCTGGCGAAGACCTGCGCCGAGGCCGACGCACTGGCCACCGCCTTTTTAGTGCTAGGCACAGAAGAAAGTCTGCGGCTCGCGGACTCGCTGCCGAATGTGGGCGTGCTGATTTTGCAGGAAATTCAGGGCGGCAGTGCTGAGCAGTGCAGCAATGCCTTTTGGCGACGACATCAAACCCCTAGCTCAACGCCGACTTTCTAACCCCCGTTTTACTTCCTTACGCCACCCTTATTTTACTGCTCGGAGGAGCCACCATGACCGATTTCAAAGCGTCCAATCCCCAAACCCGCCGCCACTTTCTGGAACGCGCCCTCAAGCTGAGCGTCGCCGCCGCTGCCACACTGACCTTATCTCGCCTCGGCGTGACTTCGGCTTCCGCTGCTGCCGCACCCGCCGCGCTGCCCAGCACCATGGAATTGGCCGTCAACTTGACTTTGGCCGCCCCCAGCGGTTTCCGGTACAACCGCCCCTACGTGGCCGTCTACATCGAAGACGCGCAGGGCAATCCGGTGCGGACACTCAGCTTATGGGCCGAAACCAACCGCCACGCCCGCTACCTTTCCGACTTGAGGCGCTGGTTTTCCCAGAGCAGCGATCTGGTCGCCACCGTCTCCAGCCCGACCCGCAACCCCGGCAGCTACAGCTTGGTGTGGGACGGCAGAACCGATGCCAAAAAGCCAGCAGCGCAGGGCGATTACTTCGTGTGCGTCGAAAATGCCCGCGAGCACGGCCCTTACGGCTTGGTGCGCGAGAAGATCACGCTGGGGACGACTCCGCTCAAAAAGACGCTGGACAGCGGCAGCGACGCCGATTTGAGCAGCGTCACTGTGGATTACCGCAAGAAGGCGTAAGTCCTGATGCCGCCAACCATAAATACCGACGCCACCGACACGCCGCCTGCCAAGCCTATACGCCGCCCGCGTACGCTCAAAGCCAGTTTGAATAGCTGGCTGCGCTGGCTGCACACCTATATTTCCATGTTCAGCTTGCTGCTGATTTTGTTTTTTGCGGGCACGGGCGTGACCCTCAACCACCCGGATTGGACATTCGGCGGCGTGGAAAAGCAACAACAATTCAGCGGCAGCTTACCGGCAAGCTGGCAAAAAAACGGCACGGCCGACGCGCTGAGCATCGCCGAGTTTTTGCGGGCCAAGTACGGCCTCCACGGCATTGCCAGCGACTTTCAGTATCAGGGTGGCATCGGCGGGCTGAGCTTCCGCACACCGGGTTACAGCGCCGACGTGCAGTTTGACCAGAGCGGCAAATACTCGGTCAATGTGGACGCACAGGGCGCACTGGCTGTCGCCAACGATTTTCACCGGGGCAAGAATTCCGGCGGAGCGTGGCTGTGGTTTATCGACGCTTCCGGCATTTTCTTGATGGTGGTGGCGCTGACGGGGCTGGGCATCATGCTGTATTTGAGAAAAGTCCGCACGGCTTCGCTCATCAGCATCGTGGTGGGCGGGGCGGTCATGGGGTTACTGATGTGGCGGGCGATGTAGGGTTGGCATCAAAAAGCAGCCGCCTGTGGAGTTGGTCAGGCGGCTGCTTTCTTTTAGCGGCTCGTGGTGGGGCGCTGGCTTTGGGCTTTCGCATTTGCTTCCCCATCCCCAGCGGGAAGGCGTCCTCAAGGGCGTCCGTTCTACCTAAGAAGCCTCCGCCCCGGTGAGGCGAGGGAGCAGGTCGCTGCCTCAGCACTGTGTCTTCGCGGCGTTCCTGCTGGGTATTTCCTCCCACGTTCTCCACGATTGGCCATTCGTCTAGATTCTGGCCGCTGCGTTTCGTATCTGCCCAGTTTTCAAAATGGGAAAGCGAAGGTTAACTTCAAAACGGAGGAAGACTGGGACTGCCACAGCTCCGCAGGAGAGACGTAAATTGGCTGACACTCCCTAGAAAATAGG
The DNA here is from genome assembly GCF_007280555.1 of Deinococcus detaillensis. Taxonomy (NCBI): domain Bacteria; kingdom Thermotogati; phylum Deinococcota; class Deinococci; order Deinococcales; family Deinococcaceae; genus Deinococcus; species Deinococcus detaillensis. The sequence continues at coordinate 207,704 of NZ_VKDB01000004.1, forward strand.
TACTATCTAACTCCTGACACTCCGTCAGCTCAAAGCCTTGCCAGCACCGCCGCGCCCAATTCCTGCGTCGTGCCCTTGCCACCCAAATCCGGCGTGCGGACTTCGGTGAGTGCGGCTTGCACGGCGTCTTCGATGCGCTTTGCCTCGGCGTCGCGGCCCAGCGAGTGCCTCAGCAGCATCGCCACGCTCAAGATGGTGCCGCTGGGATTGGCGATGCCCTTTCCGGCAATGTCAGGAGCGCTGCCGTGAATCGGCTCATAGAGGCCGGGGCCGTCGCCGAGGCTGGCCGAGGGCATCACGCCCAGCGAACCGGGAATCACGGCGGCGAGGTCGGACAAAATGTCACCGAACAGATTCTCGGTCACGATCACGTCGTAGCGGCCCGGCGTTTTGACCAGCAGCATCGCCACCGAGTCCACGTACTCGTGTTCCAGCTTGATGTCTGGATATTCGGTGTCGTGGAGGTGCTGCACTACGCCGCGCCACAGCTCCGAGACTTCCAGCACATTGGCTTTGTCCACACTGGTGACTTCGCCCTTACGGGTTTTGGCCGCTTCAAAAGCGACGCGGGCCACGCGGTCAACCTCCAACTTCGAGTAGCCGATGGTGTTGTAGGCGGCGTCACCATCGATGGCGCGGCGGGGGTCGAAGTAAGCGCCGCCGAGCAGTTCGCGCACGATCAGTACGTCCACTTGCTTGGCGAGGTCTTCGCGTAGCGGCGATAAGCTTTCCAGCCCCGGCATCACCTTGACGGGCCGCAAGTTGGCGTACACGCCCAGAGCCTTTCGCAGTTGCAGCAAGCCCGATTCGGGCCGTAAGGGGCGCGGCAGGCTGTTCCAAGGCGAGTTTTGCGCTCCGCCCACCGTGCCGAGCAGCACCGCGTCACAACTCAGGACTGCCTCGCGGGTAGCGTCGGGAAACGGCGAGCCGGTCTGGTCATAAGCGCCGCCGCCGAGCAGGTGGTATTCCAGCTGCACATCCGGCGCGACTTTTTGCAGCACTTCCACAGCGCTGGCGCAGACTTCCGGGCCAATCCCGTCACCGGGCAAGACAACAACTTTAGGCACGCTGGGTTCCGGGTGCGGGGTTCTCGTCGCTGTCATGCCCAGCGTGACCGTGTCCAGCCTCGGTGCTTTCGGCGTTCAGGGTTTCGGCTTCCAACTCCGCTTTGGAGTGGTCACGCATGTATTCCAGCCAGCCACCCGCCGCCTTGACGTCCAGCGCGAACTGCGGCACCGGCGAGAAGGCCACGCTCTGGCCGGTGCGCTGGTTGGTGATTTTGCCGGTGGCGAGGTCAATGTCGGCCTCGTCGCCGTCCTCGAAAGCGGCCACCACGTCTTCGGACTCGAGGGCCAAAAAGCCGTTGTTGATGGCGTTGCGGTAAAAAATGCGGGCGAAGTTGGGCGCTAAGATGGCGCTGATGCCCGCCCCGCGCAGGCACCAGACCGCGTGTTCACGTGAGGAACCGCAGCCGAAATCTGATCCCGTCACCATAATGTCGCCGGGCTTGACGCGGTTAACAAAGTCCTTGTCGTAATCTTCCATCGCAAATTTGGCGAGTTCAGATTCGATGTCAGTGGTCAGGTGGCGGGCCGGAATAATTTCGTCGGTATTGATGTGATCGCGGGCAAAGACATGGACTCTGGGCATTTTACTGTTCCTCGCTGGCGCTCATGAGTTCATCCGGCAAATCTTCGTAGAGATCGTGCCAAGTCTCGCCGTCAAAGCTGATCTCGTCTTCGATGACCTGAGCTTCAAATGAATCGCTACTGTCTTCATCCTCGTAGAGATCGTTCGGCACATTGATCTTGATGGCTTGGACTTGCGGCAAGTCCTGGTTTTCGTCTTCAATTTCGTAGAACGATTTCAGCACGCCCTCGGTGTAGCTTTTCCAGTTTTGTGGGTCGTCCGCTCCGGTGTATTTTTGCAAGTCGGCGCTCAGGCGCGGCGCGAGCGAAGCGTCTAAAGCGTCCTTGGGCCAGTCCATCCGTCCGTCCGCCCATATGGTCGCCGTGAAGGTATCCACGTCGGTGAAATCACCAAATTCACCGTCATCGTCTTCCGGTTCATTCACCGGATAGTCTTGCCACGTTTGGCCGCCGTCAAGCGAGTAGGCTTGCTCCTCGGCCAGCGGATAAGCCTCGAACGGGCCCACGAAGTCAAAGGGCGGGGCAAAAAACGATCTCAGCGGCGCGGGCTGGCGAAGCTCAAAGCCGGATTTGAGGGCGCTGGGCGTTTGGGCCTCGCCTGTTTGAACCTCGTCTGGGCCTTGCTCCAGACGCTCGGCGTGAATCTCGGCCCACTCTTCAGGCGTTTCGCCGTGCCAGCGCTGAACAAACGTCGTCAGCGCGTTCTTGAGGTCTTCCGGCGGCTGGGGCGTCCAGGTGATTGAGCCGTCACTGGACTGCTCAGCGCTGTAGCGGCCTACCCCATCGCCCTCAAGCTGCAAGGCGGGATGCTGAAAAAGGTAGCCGAGCATCTCGGCAGGGTCTTCCGGCTCGGAGAACTGCTGCCAGGTCTGATTCTCAAAGGCGTGCTGGCGGCTGCGGATTTTGACCCAGGTGTTTTCAGCGCCTTCCACTTTGATTTCGCCGGGTTCATCTTGGTGATTGCCCGCAGGCCACACCGCCAGCTCACCCAGAATGCGGCGGCGCGGCGGCACGGGAATTTTTTCCACGTCCTCACGGGTAATCAAGCGCTCTTCCGGCATTCCCGCTGAGACGAAGTCAGTGCGGTACATCTGATCCCAGTACGCGCCGCGCGGCAAGTGCTCCAGCGCCTTGATGATCTGCTGGCGCTGTAACTGGACCTCGGGCAAGCTCACCGGGGTCAGTTCGCCTTCTCGGTCGAGCAAAACTTCAAAAGGATAGACAGTGGGCATCAACCCCAAAGCTTTACGGCGTTTGGCATCTCCCATCAGTCTGCCGCCCCGCCCGTGACCTGAGCAGACGTGTTGGGCAAGGTGTGATTGTAAGCGCGGGGATCAGCGATAAAGCCCGCCACCGCGCTGGCCGCCACCGTCGCGGGCGAGGCCAGATAAATGGCCGCCGAAGGATCGCCCATCCGGCCCACGAAGTTGCGGTTGGTGCTCGAAATACACACGTCGTTCGGCCCCAGCACGCCCGAGTGCATGCCCAAACACGCGCCGCACGACGGATACGAGACGCTCGCGCCCGCGTCCACGAAGATTTCGAGCAGGCCTTCTTGCGCCGCCTGCTTCCAGATCAGTTGGGTGGCCGGAACCACAATCATCTGCACACCCTCGGCGACTTTGTTGCCCTTCAGGATGCGGGCCACGTCGCGCAAATCAGAAATGCGCCCGTTGGTGCAGCTTCCGACATAAGCGTGGGTCACGGGGATGTGGTCGCTGCCCGCCACCCGTCCGTTGCTGGGAATGTTCGGGTAAGCCACCGTCGGCTCGACCTGGCTGGCGTCCACCTCAACCATCACTTTGTATTTGGCGTCGGGATCGGACTGGTACTCGGTGTACTGATCGGGGGTGACGCCGCGCTCGGCCATGTAAGCGCGGGTGGTGTCGTCCACGGCGACGATACCGGTTTTGCCGCCCGCTTCGATGGCCATGTTCGCCAAAGTAAAACGGCCTTCCATGTCGAGATTGTCGATATAGTCGCCGACCCACTCCATCACCAGGTAGTTGGCTCCATCGGCTCCGATGCGCTTGATGACTTCCAGCACGATATCTTTGGGGGTGACGCCCTGCTGGGTCTGGCCGGTGACTTTAATCAGCATGGTTTCGGGAACTTTGAACCAGACCATGCCGGCGTAGATGGCTCCGGCGAGGTCGGTGCTGCCGACACCCGTGGCAAACGTGCCGAGCGCTCCGGCGTTGCAGGTGTGCGAGTCGCCCGACACCAGCGTCTGGCCGGGCTTCATCAGGCCGGTATTTTCGAGAACGACGTGAGCAATGCCGCCGCGCCCCACGTCATAAAAGTGCTTGATGCCTTTTTCTTTGACCCAGCTTTTGAGCTTTTGGTACATCTGGGCAGCTTTGATGTTCATGGCCGGAACCGAATGATCCGGCACCGCCACGATCTGATCGGGGTTAAAGACCCTGTCCATGCCGCGCTCTTCGAGCATCCGCAGGGCGGCGGGAGTGGTGATCTCGTGGCACAGCACCCAATCGGTTTGGCACTCGATCAGTTGGCCCGGCGTGAGGGTGGTATGGCCGCTGTGGGCCGCCAGAATTTTTTCGGCAATCGTCATTCCCATGTGCTTGCTCCTCCTCCCAGCTCCCGCCCACAAAAAGTCCCCGAACTGCGAGTGAGTTCGGGGACGGTGGACGAACGCGAGGGCCTGCGCTCACCGCCCCGAGCAAAGAAGAAGCACGCCTTTGTGGGCGTCTCCGGCTTGGCGGGCGGTCAACATGCTGAGCAGTCTAGTGCTTTGGGAGCGGGGGGGCAAGGGTGGAGCTGTCCAATTGGCTCTTGCTGATAATTAAGAACTAGATGAATTTATTTTGTATAGTGTGAAAGCCTTATGAAGATTATTCCTTCTCTGACTGCCCTGCTTGCCCTCACGGTGACGCTCACCGCTTGCAAGTCCGACACCGCTCCGCCACCGACTGCTGACCTCACAATCATGCTTAAAAATGTGACCGCTGCACACGTCAAAGTTGCCAATGCCGCTGGCGAAGTCAGCTTTGATGACACGGTGACTGGCAACAAAACGCTGACTGGCCTCAAGCGTGGCGTTTATACCGTCACTGCCAGCAATACTGATACCTACGCTGCTCCTGCCATGCAGACTGCTGATTTGGGCAAAGGCAACATTGCCGCCACGCTGGAATTTAGCCCGCTCAAAGGCAGTTTGCTGATCAAGGTAGCCGGCGTTCCAAGCGCCAAAATAGTGATCAAAGACGGAGCAGGGAAAGAAGTATTTGCCGACGTAATAACGGGCAGCAAGACGCTGGGTGATTTGTCATACGGCACATATACCGTGACGCCGCAAGCTGTAGAGGGCCAAGTCACGCCTGACGCGCAGACCGTAGCAGTTAAAGGGGCAGCGGCAACCACACTGACCTACAACGCTATTGAGTTGAAACAAGCCAGCTTGACGGTGAGTGTGAGTGGCGTGACCAGCGCTCCAGTCACACTCAGACAAGGCAATAAAGTGCTGTTTGAAGGCACAGTTACAGGAAGTAAAGTGCTGGCTGATTTGCCGCGTGGCAGTGTGACGGTCACAGCGGGCGCAGTCAACGGCTTCACGGCCCCAGCAACTCAAACGGTGGATTTGAGCAGTGGAACAGGCAGCGCAGCGCTGACTTACACGGTTGTTCAAGCAACGAAGGCCAGCTTGACCCTGACGGTTACCGGTGTTGCAAGTGCGCCCATCGAAGTCACTCAGGGCACAAGCGTCTTGTTTGATGGCACCGTGACGGGAAGAAAAGTTCTAACGGATTTACCCCGTGCCAACGTCACCGTGACAGCGGGCGCAGTGGAGGGCTACACTCCACCCGCTGCACAGACGGTGGACTTGAGTGGTGGAATGGGCAGCGCAACGCTGACTTATAACGCAGTTCAGGCACCCAGTCCAACAGCCGTTCTGACACTAGATTCAAACAGCGTCAGCGTTTCTCCTGGCGGCGATGTAACAATTAGTGGAAAAGTGCGTTCCAGCAAAGGCACACTCAGTTATGCCTCCCTTTATTTGAGTGGGAATACAGCGGGACTCAATTCAGCCATCACAACCTTTAGTGATCTCACGGAGGCGGGCCGAACTTTTACCTTTGCACTCAGTGCCGAAACGAGCGCTGTTGTAGGTCAACGTATCCTCAGTCTCACTGTCGACATTGGCGCAGAAAGATCACAAGTTCCTCTTACTGTCAACGTGCTCAGTAATGGCTTTACTTTGCGGCTCGACACCTTTTCTCTCAGCGTTTACCCCGGTGAGACAGTCAATCTCCCCGTGACGCTCAACAGCGTTAACGGCTACAGTGGCCCTGTCACCCTGACTGCCGACAATCTTCCTCAGGGCGTCACTGTCCAGCCAAAAACTGTCAGTTTAGCCGGCAATTCTGTGAGCACGAATCTTACGCTCAGCGCAAGTACCAATGCTCAGATTGCCCAAAGTGATTTCACAGTCACAGCACGAGGCGGCAGCATAAAATTACAGCAATCGAACAAAGTGGTCGTCTATCCTCATAGTATTCTTGTACCAGGTGTCAGCTACAACTACGATATTCGCAGCAATGTAGATAATCAGAACAATCTTTGGCTCGGCGGCAACAGCGGCTTCAAAAAAATCACATCTGATTTGGTAAGCACCGTCATCAACAGTGAAAAGCCGCCTTGCGACGTCACCGTCGGTCAAGATGGTGGGATCTGGGCAAAGACAGAACCCTACCTACGGCTCGATCCGGTCACCGGAAAGATAGAGCACTACTCTTCTCCGAGGGGATTTTCTGGTTGCGCTGGCAGTTATCAGTTTGATGGCCAGCGGCGTGCATGGGAAACTTATTTCGGCATCTTCCGGCTAGACTTGGTCAACCAAAAGTCCGAAAAAGTTCCTGGGACCGACAATATAAACGGCAATCTGATCGTTAAAGATGACAAGGTCTGGGTTACCTCAAATGAAAATCTGTATACCATTGACACCGACGATCTGACGCTTAAGAAGTACAGTGTGCCTGGTGCTCAGATTCCTTATACGTTTTTCCCTGTAGGCAACAAAATTTATTTTATCGATAATAGTCAACTGGCAAGTTTCGATACGGCGAGCGAGACAGTTGTCCGCGTTAATACAGGTCAGTGGAGAATCGGCAAACTGTACGGGTTGGACAAGGACGGTAATTCATGGGTAAGTGCCGGTATCTACACCGATACTTACCGTACTGCCATTCTGCGAATCAGCCCGAGCGGCGCTGTTCTCAAAGAACTGCCTGATCTCAGCAATTTTTCGTTGACGACTGCACCGAAAGGCGGTCTGTGGGCCGTCACCAGCAACGGCGTTGACGCCCGTGTCGCCTATATCGCCCCCTAACCCTCCAACCTTCAAGGCCGCTCCCACTCATGGAGCGGCTTTTTTTGATTCCCCCTCACCCATCACTGGCGCTTGCATCGGCTTTTTACCGGCCTCCAACGTTCCAGCTTGCACGGCCTGAGCCACTTCCAATGGTGTTTCGGCGCGTGTCATGCCTCTGGGCAGCCGCCGCCAGACCGCCACCACTGCCAGCAGCGCCAGCACCCCCACCACGATCAACCCCTGACGCGGCCCCAGCGGGCCAGATTTGTCAATCAGGTAACTGACCAGCAAAGCTCCGGGCGGCCCCATTCCGGCCAGCACCAGCGAATACAGGCTCATCACGCGGCCCCGCAGGGCGTTGGGCACGGTGAGCTGCACGGTGCTGTTGGCGCTGATCAAAAAAGTCAGCATCCCGAAGCCGCAGACGGCCAGTACCAACGAGGCCAGCAAAGCCGAGGGCGTCAGCGCAAAGACCGCCAGGCTGATGATCAAAATTATTGCGCCGGAACGCAAATTTTTGGCTGGATCGGCCTGCGAGGCTTGCCACAGCGCCCCCACCATCGCGCCCACCCCGAACGCGGCGTTCATGGCCCCAAAACCGCCTTCGCGCAGGTTATAAACAGCGCGGGCAAAATACGGAATGATCACGTTGAAATTGATGGCCGTTAAGCTCAGCAGCGCCACCAGCACCATCGTCACGGCGATATTGGGCGTGGCACGCACGTAGCGCAGGCCCTCTTTGATGTCGTCGATGACCGCCCGCTGCCCGCCCACTTCACGTGCCGGAAACGGCAAAGTCGCCAGCACGTAAATCACCAAACCGAACGACACCACGTTCAGGTAAAAGGGAAACGCGAGGCCCTCGATGGAGCTGCTGGCCGCCCCGCGCCCGGCGAACAAAGCCACACCCAGCGCCGCTACCCCGCCAAACACGGCCTGCCCCAAAGTGCGCGAGACATTAAACGACAAGCTGTTGAGCGCCACCGCGTTGGGCACGTCCTCACGCGGCACGAAGTCCACCACCATGCTCTGACGGGCCGGCATGTCAAAGGCGTTGGCTATCCCGCTGATCCCCGCCAAGATCAGCACCAGCTCGAAGCTGACCAAGCCGAGGTGGGTGGTGATGGCCAAGATGATGGCGGTGATCATCAAGGTGATCTGGGTCGACATCAGCACCCGGCGGCGCGGCACCCGGTCAACAATGGCCCCGGCGAACAGCGACAGCAGCAAACTCGGGGTGAACTGGGCTGCCGTGACCCAGCCAAGAGCCGCCGCGTTGTTGTTGGTCAGTTCTAAGACCAAGTACGACTGGGCCGTGGACTGCATCCACGATCCCACCAAGCTGAGAAGCTGTGAAAACCAGTACCGGCGGTAATTGGGGTGGCGCAGAGCGCGGAAAGTCTTGACGCGCCACGCCTGAGCGGCAACGAGCATGAGTTTACCGTGCGCCCGCATCAGATTGGAAACATGAGTGCCGGTGAAACTCAGCTTGTCTCACCCCAAATGCCCCCCGTCAGCGCCTTTAGGAAGCTTGATCTGGGTCTCACATTCTACCGTGAACCGTGTTACACTAGGTCAAAGCTTCACTGGACATTCATCTGCGCTCCCCCCGCATCTTCCACCCCGAACCGCCGCGCCGAAGGCCCCAGCCGCTGCACTTTGAGCCCTGACCGCCTGCCAGCCAACCGAGGTCTCCGTGTCGAGAACGCCAACGTGCCGAACTTTCCTGAGCCGACTCTCATTGGGCCGACCCTTAGCGAGCTGGACTTTACCGCGCCGAACGCTGGTCTGCGCTTCTCTCCTTCTCCCCGGCCTCGCGCTGGCGTCCAGCGGCTCCGCTGCAAGCTCGGCAAGTTCGTTTCCGGCGGGGCTGAGCATCAAAGTGCAGCCCAAAGACACCGCCTACAGCTTGGCCAAAAAGTACAACCTCAGCGTAGATTCGCTGCTCAGCCTCAACAACCTCAGCTCTTCAAATTTAACGGTTGGACAACTCCTGCTCGTGTCGCCCCCGACGTACACCGTCACCAAGGGCGACACGGCTTTTTCGATTGCCCGCAAAAACAACTTGACGGTTGACGCTCTGCTCAGCCTCAACAACCTCAGCAGCACCAAAGTCAACTTGGGGCAGGTGCTGAGAGTGGTGGCCGTGAGCGCTTCCACCGCCAACTTGGCCAGCGGCGCGGCGAGCAGCAGCGCGGTCAGTGCGGCCAGCACCGTGATCAGCTCCAGCATCACCGTGACGCCCGCTGCCGTGCCGCCCGTGAGCTACGCGCAGGAAGCGCCGCCCAGCACCCTGCTGGAAGCCGCGCTGACCCCGCCCGTTCAGACCACCACCGCCAGCATCATCACCACCTTGCCGCCCACCGCGTCAGCCGACTTGCCCAGTCTCAGCACCGACTGGCTCAGCAATGCCCAGGGCCTTTTGGGCGTGCCTTATGTCTACGGCGGCAAAAGCCGGAGCGGCACCGATTGCAGCGGCTTTGTTTTGCAAGTCTTCACGCCGCTGGGCCTGAGCTTGCCGCGCGTCAGCGCCGATCAAGCTCAGGTCGGGGTTTCGGTGGAGCGCTCAAATCTTCAGAGCGGCGACTTGGTGTTCTTCGATACCGAGGGGCGCGGCAAAGTCACCCACGTCGGCATCGTGGTGGACGGCAACAGTTTTATCAATGCCAATTCGTTCGCGGGCCGTGTCACCATCGACGACCTCAGCAGCCGCTACTGGGCCACCCGTTATCTCGGCGCGAGGCGCGTGCTGGGCGTGATGGCCGCCAGCCACTAAATATCGGCTCCCAACAATGAAGTTTGGAAGAATGGGACTTGGAGCGGGGGAAGGAATTTCTCCCGCTCTACTCATCCGGCCTCAACTCGCACTCCACCCCCTCCGGCAACAGATAAGCACTCAGGTGGCCGCTGACGAGATCGGCGATGAGGTACGGCACGTCGTAAGCGGCCTGCTGCTGGTCAGTAAAGCTGAAGTGGGCTGGGCCGTGTGGGTGACTGTGATAGATGGCCACCAGCTCCAGTGATTCTGCCCGCATGGATTTCAGAGCCCGCAGCAGGCCCGCCGCTTCGGCCAGGTACTCGCGCTGGGGGTAGGCGGCTCGGTTGACCAGCGGATACAGCCTGCTGGCCTGCCACCCACCACCCGCCACCGATCCGCCGCCGACCTGCCGCCCGCCCAACACGCCGACGCATTCCTGCGGCGCATCTCGGCGGGCATGCTGCCAAAGCTGAGTTTCAAGCTCCCTTGGCAGCAACAAGCGGGGCGCAGCGTCAGACATCTGCCCAGCTTGCACCACCGGGCGCAGGCAAAACAAGTCGACAAGCCTTGAATGTGAAGGCCTCCAGCAAGCCCAAAGCCAAAACCAGGCCTCAGCCGTTAAACTAATCTCATGACCATCAAGAAACGCGCCAAACCCGTCCAGAACCGCTTTGACGGAGAAGCCTTCGGCTTGGTGCTGTTCGCGCTGGGGATTTTTTTGATCGTGACGCTGGTGCTGCCCACGCAGGGAGCCGGATTCATGTCACAGGCCCACGCGCTGCTGATGACTTGGCTGGCGTGGGGCAGCTACACCTTGCCGCTGGTGCCGCTGTGTTACGGCATTCTCATTTTCCTGAACAAGGATCTGCGAAACCTCACCCGCCGCCTGCTGGGCGCGGCCGTGGTGGTGGTGTCGCTGCTGGCCCTAGAAGGCGTCATTTGGCCGGGCGCGGCGGGCAAACTCGCCGCGCTGGCGGTCAGTCCGCTTCAGCCCCTGTCGTACGCAGCGGCGCTGCTTCCCCTCATTACCTTGACGCTCGGCTGCGAGTTGGTGCTGGGAATGCCGGCGCTGAGCCTACTCAAAGGTTTTTTTCGTGGCCTCAGCGCCGGAGTGGGCGTTGTGCTGGGCTGGGGCCAAGCCGCCGTAGAAACCCGCCAGGAAGGCAAAGAAACCGCTCAGCAGCGCCAGCACATGCGCCAGCATCTCTCGTCTCACAGCCGCAACCTGGAGACGCTGACCAAGCTGTATCCCGAAAGCCGCGAACTCCAAAGCTGGAAAAACGAAACAAAAGACGCCACTAAACAGGTGCGGGCGCTCGACGAACATGGCCTGAGAGACATGGAAGCCGACCTGAAGCACTGGCAAGACATCAGCAGTTCATTTGTGCAGAGTGCCGGGCGCGACCTTCAAGCGGCAGTGAGCAGCGAAGCGCCGGACGCGGGCGCACAGGTCGAGGTGATGGCCCAAGACGTGCGCTCCAGCCGCCACGAACTCGGCCTGGAGTTGCCCTCTACGCTGGCCAGCGGGGCGCTGGAACGGCTGCGCCGCAGCATGATGATGGACCTTTACCGCCTCGCCGCCAAAGCCGCCAGCCTGGAGCGCGAGCGCGGACGGGCCGCCAAAGCCTTGGAGAAACCCGATCCGGCGCTGCTATCCCGCGAGCGCCCCGCCCACGCCCAGCGGGTGCAGAGCTGGCGCGAACTGAGTGAGGGGTACGCCGCTTGGAAGGAACGCTCGGCTTTGTACGCTGGCTGGCCCGCACTGGCCCGCGCTTACGACGCTTCCCCGACTCGACTCGCCGAAAACCTTGAGCAAGCCCTGCTGACTGACCCTGACGGCACCCTCAGCGAGCAGGCGGTTTGGCAGCAGCGCTTGGAAGAAGTGCAGCACGACAGCGGCACCCACACGCCGCTGATGGATTTTGATTTCGGCAGCCCAGCCGACTCTTTTTCTGCGTCGGAGCAGGCCCAAAGCGCCGGGTTCGGTGCAGATTTGACATACCAGCCGCCGCTGATGGACTTTCAGCTGGGCGGTCAACCTGCCGGGACTCAGGCAGCGCTAGCACAGGCGGCGGTCTTGGTGGCCTCCACGCCGCCCGCCCAAACTGTAGGCAGCAGCAACGCCAGCAGTCCTTTGCCGCAGCCATCGGGCCGCAGGCTGGAAGAAGACCACTTACCCTGGGAGGAAGCGCCGCAGAGCCTGCCTCCCAAACGCAGCCGCCCGGCGCAGGGCGCTCTCGAACTGGCCATTCCGGGTACCGATTTGCTCGACCCGCTTCCGCCGGCACTCCACAACACCTTGCAGCTCGACATCTCGGCGCGGCAGCGGGCTGGCCTGATCAACGAAACGCTGGGGCAGTTCGGCTTGTCGGCCAAAGTGGTGGACTTCGCACGCGGCCCCACCGTCACCCGCTACGAAATCGAGCCAGCTCCCGGCGAGAAGATCAGCCGGATTGCCAGCCTCAGCAACGACCTTGCCCGCGCCCTCGCCGTCGGCGGCGTGCGAGTCGAAGCTCCGGTGCCGGGCAAAAGCGTGATCGGCCTCGAAGTCCCCAACGCCGAGCGCGAACCCGTTACCTTTCACACGGCGGTGGCGGCCAGCAGCTTTCAGAACACCCGCGCCCGCTTGCCGATCATTTTGGGCAAAAGCATCGACGGCGAACTGATGGTGGGCGACCTCGCCAAGATGCCGCACCTGCTGATCGCCGGTTCTACGGGGTCGGGCAAGTCGGTGTGTGTCAATACTCTGATCACCTCACTGCTCTACAAATACCTGCCCACCGAGTTGCGCTTCTTGATGATCGATCCCAAGATGGTCGAACTCACGCCCTACGACGGCATTCCCCACCTGGTGCGCGGCGTCGTCACCAATCCGGTGGACGCGGCGGGCGTGCTGCTCGGCGCGGTGGCCCACATGGAGCGGCGCTACAAGATGATGTCGCAGGCCGGAGCCAAGAACTTGGAGCAGTACAACGCCAAGATGCGCCAGATCAACGAAACTGAACTGCCGCACTTGGTGATTATCATCGACGAGCTGGCCGATTTGATGATCACCTCGCCCAAAGAAGTGGAGTCGGCCATTATGCGCCTGGCCCAGATGGCCCGCGCCACCGGAATGCACCTGGTGTTGGCGACCCAGCGCCCCAGCGTGGATATCTTGACCAGTTTGATTAAAGTCAACGTTCCAGCCCGAATTGCGTTTGCGGTCAGCAGTTCGCACGATTCGCGCACCATTTTGGACAGCATGGGAGCCGAGCGGTTGACCGGCATGGGTGACATGCTGTTTTATCAGCCGGGCTTGGTCAAGCCGATCCGCCTTCAGGGGCCGTATATCAGTGAGGACGAATCGAGCCGCATCACCGAGGAACTGCGCCGCCAAGTCTTTGACGACGCCTTCGTGGAACTCTACGGCCCCGACTTTGACGGCGGCATCGAAGCGGGCGGCCCCAGCCATGACAAAGGCAGCATGGACTTCTCTGATCCGCTGCTGCGCCAAGCCGCTGAAATCTGCATCGAGGAAGGCCAGGGCAGTGTCAGCCGCTTGCAGCGCCGCCTTTCGGTGGGCCACGCCAGAGCGGGCAAGCTGATGGATTTGCTGGAGGCGATGGGCATTGTCAGCAAGCACCAAGGCAGCAAACCGAGAGACATCTTGATCAACAGAGAAGATTTGCCGGAGTATTTTGGGAAATGAAGTGGCTAAGGCTGCGCCCGATAAGTTCTGGAATAAAGGTGCTACCGATACCCGCCCCCACTAGTCCGAAAGCTGCCGAGTACCCACTGCCCCCCAATCACACAATCTGCTTGAGGTATACTCAAGGAACCGATGGCCTCCGACACCAAGCAACGCCCCGTCTACGTCATCAGCATTGCCGCTGAATTGGTGGATATGCACCCACAGACTTTGCGCTTATACGAGCGCAAGGGTCTGATTCGGCCGGGACGTACCAGCGGTAAAACGCGGCTGTATTCCGAGCGCGACATCGAGCATTTGCGCGAAATCCGGCGGCTGACGCAGGAATTGGGCGTTAACCTGGCGGGCGTAGAAGAAGTCATGCGGCTGCAACACGAACTCGACGACATGCAAGATGAGCTGGAGCAAGAGATCGAGCGAATCGAAAACGAGATTCGCGCTCAGGTCGCTCAGCCGCTGCCGGCGCTGGGGCAAACGCTCGATTCCAAAGACCGGCCCGTGTACGTGATCAGCATTGCCGCCGAGCTGGTGGACATGCACCCGCAGACTCTGCGCTTATATGAACGCAAGGGTCTGATTCGTCCGGGGCGCAGCAGCGGCAAGACCCGGCTGTATTCCGAGCGCGATATAGACCACCTGCGCGAAATCCGGCGGCTGACTCAGGAATTAGGCGTTAATCTGGCAGGCGTGGAAGAAATCATGCGTCTCAGATTTGAACTTGACGCCAACCGGGGCCGCTTGGAAAACCGGATTGCCGATATTCAGCAAGACATCACTGAGCGGATGACCCGGTGGCGCGAACTGCCCGCCCCGCCCCACAGCCACTCGGAGGCGGACGACGCCAGTGAGTGAGTGGACCGCACCCAGCGCCATTTTGCCGATGTCCGAGACCCTCTGGGTGGTGGGAGACATTCACGGCGCACTCAGCAAGCTCAAGCTGCTGCTGCTGCGCTCTGGCCTGACCGATTTTGACGGCTCATGGCGCGGGGGCGCTTCGCACCTGGTCTTTCTGGGCGATTACCTCGACCGGGGCGAAGACGGCGCGGGGGTGCTGCGCCTGATTCGCACCTTGCAGCGCCAAGCCTTGCTGGCCGGCGGGCGGGTCGACGCGCTGCTCGGCAACCATGAAGTGATGTTTTTGGCGGCCATGCTGTTTCGGCAAAAAGACCCCAGGGACGAACACGGCTTTTACGAGTACTGGCACAGCAACGGCGGCCAGCCGCGCGACATGACCCTAATCGAACCCGGCGACCTCGGCTGGCTCTCGGAGCGCCCCGCCATGCTGCGGGTCGGGCCGTGGCTGATGCAGCACGCCGACAGCGCCATGTACCTTAAGCTGGCACCCAGCATCCCTGAGGTCAATGCGGCGGTGGCCAGCAAACTTCAGTCCACTGAGCCCAGAGTCTGGCAGGAGTTTCTCAGCGCCTTTGCCGCCCGCTTCGCCTTCGCGGGTCAAGACGGCGCACCCCTGATTCAGCGGGTGCTCAGCACCTTCGGTGCGGAACGCATCGTGCACGGACACACGCCCATCAATTTGCTGCTCGGCACTTCCGGCGAAGAACCGGGTGCGCCGCTGCCTTACGCTTCTCGCCTGTGCTTAGACATCGACAGCGCCATGGCTTACATCCCCGGCGCAGGCTTCATGACCCGCCTCGATGACGAGGGCATTGCCGAAGTGGTGCCTTACCCGCCGCTGAGTTTCGCACGGTGAGGGTGAGCTTCTGAGGGCGGAGTTAGCCCAGCAGCACGGCAAACTTATTTTTCAAGTACTCACCGTAAACGTCCGGCTTGGCTCGGTTGCCCACATCTTTGAGCACAATCTTGCCTTCCGAATTGATCAGAACGAGTGAAGGATACGTCCCGATTTGGTAAGCGGTGTTGATTGGCCCGCCGAAATCCAGGATGTTGCCGCGCTGAGCGTAGATGGTTTGGTCTTCGGGGTCGTCCGACTTGGTGTACCTGTCCACGATCAGCAGATCCACGCCTGACTGATGACAAGCCGCTGCCACCTGCATATCGATCAAGCCGCAAACCGTGCAGCCGCGCGTGCGGAAATAAAGCAGGGTGTTGCGGGCAGGCTCCAGCGGAAGCTGCGGCAGCCTCGGCGCGGCCCTGCCCAGCCACTTTCGGGCGAACAAACCGGAAGTCAGTACTGTCCACAAACTTGGGCTTGAGGTGTCGCCGCCGTTGCCAGTCCGCTGAATCTTAATTTTGAGGCCCATCCGCACCCTCCCCCTTTGCGCCCGCCAATCTCAGCGCGTCACTGGCCTTCCATCACCCGCGCCAGCCGCCTCAGCACCCGCTCCTTGCCGAGCGCTTCGAGCATCTCAAACAGGCCGGGGCTTTCGCTGGTTCCGGCAACGGCGGCCCGCAGCGGCTGCATCACCTTGCCTGCTTTGAGGCCCTCGGTTTCGGCCAGCCCGCGCAGCGCGGCGTCGGTGGTGTCATGGGCGAAATCGGGCAGCGCCGTCAAAGTGGCTTGCAGCTTGGGCAAGAGTTCGCGCCCATCGGCAATCAGTTTGGCGGCCTTGTCGTTGATGCTGTAATCCTCAGTGAAGAAATACGGCGTTTTTTCCCAGAATTCGGCCAAAGTTTCAAAGCGCGGCAGCATCATGGCGGCCACCGCATGAAAGTAAGCGTTGTTGGCAATGCCTTCCGTGTAGCCCTGCTCGGTGCCGAAAGCGTGCAAACGCTGCGTCACGTCGTCCAAGCTCAGCACCTCGCGGATGTATTTGCCGTTGAGCCAGCGCAGCTTGTCAAGGTCGAAGGTCGAGCCGCCCAAAGAGACCCGCTCCCAAGTGAAGTGCTCCACCATCTCGGCGGGCGAGAAAACTTCCTGCGCCGCACCGTCCTCGCCGCTGGGCATACTCCAGCCCATCATGCCGAGGTAATTGAGCAGGGCCTCAGGCAAAATGCCCATCTTGCGGAAGTCCTCCACGCTGGGATCGCCCCGGCGCTTGCTGTACTTTTTGCCCCCCTTGGAGAGCAGCCAGGGGGTGTGAATCCACTCCGGCTCATTCCAGCCCAGCCCCTGCAAAATCAGCTTGTGAACCGGGGTGCTGGTCAGCCACTCCTCGGCGCGGATAACGTGCGTAACACCCATCAGATGATCGTCCACCATCGCCGCGAGGTGATACGTCGGAAAGCCGTCGCGTTTGAGCAGCACTTTGTCGTCCAGCTCGGCGTTGTTAAAAACCACATCGCCGCGCAGGCGGTCACGCACCACCGTTTGGCCCTCCGTCGGCGCGGCCAGCCGAATCACGAACGCTTCTCCACTCTCGGCGCGGCGCTCTGATTCCTCACGGCTGAGTGAGCGGTCACGCCGGTCATAGCCCAGAAAACTGTCTTTGCGGGCTTCGGCAGCTTTGCGGCGCTCGTCGAGTTCTTCGGGAGTGTCGAAGGCCCGGTAAGCCGCGCCGCTCTCCAGCAGTTGCTCGGCGTACGTTCGGTGCAACTCGGCCCGCTTCGACTGGATATACGGGCCAAATTTATCTTCCTTTCTGGGACTGGCATCCGGCTTGAGACCGTCCCAGACGCCGCCGAGCCAATCGAGCATATCCAGGATGCGGCCTTCGGAAGCGGCGTTGTAGCGGCTCCGGTCGGTGTCTTCTAAGCGCACCACGAATTTGCCGCTGTGCTGACGGGCAAACACCGCGTTGAAGAGGGCTTGGTAAGCGGTGCCGATGTGAGGATCGCCGGTGGGACTGGGCGCGATGCGCGTCACTACCGGGGAAGTGGCCATTTGGGCAGACATAAGCCGCAGGATAGCGCTTGTGGGGCCGTAAGCCGCGTCCGGTACGCTACCCTGTAAACATGACTTCAGATGCTCCCAAACCCGAACAAGGAAGGCCCGAACGCCTCAGCGAAGGCGACGTTCTCGACCACAAACCTGAAGGCTGGTGGGGCGATCACGGGCTGATCTACCGGCTGTTTGAATTTGAAACCTACCAAGCGGGCATGGACTTCGCCGTGCGGGTGGCCGAACTCGCCGAAGCGCAAAACCACCACCCGGTCATCACGGTGATGTTCAAAAAAGTCAAGATCACTTACTCCACCCACGAAACTGACAGCTTCATCAGCGGCGTCACTCAGCTCGATCTGGACGGCGCGGAAGCGGTCAACAGTTTGTTTGCGGTGGAGGGCGCTTCGACGCCGTATCTGAAAGCGCCGCCCCCGGGTGCAGCGGATCAGGGGTGAGTGCGCCGCTCACCGACCTCAGCGCTGAGCAAGCCGCCCACACCCTGCGAACCCACACCCTGCGCGTCTGCGTGCAGCCGGAAGACATCGACGAACTCAATCACGTCAACAACGTGGTGTATCTGGTGTGGTGCGAACTGGCCGCCCGCGCTCACTCCGACAGGGTCGGCATGACTCTGCCGCGCTTAATGGAACTCGGCGCGGTGGCGGTGGCGCGGCGGCACGACATCACTTACCACATTCCGGCCCTGCTCGGCGACGAAGTAGAAGTCTGGACGAATCTGGTGTCCAGCCAGGGCATCCGGGCGCGGCGCGAGTACACCCTGACCCGCGTCAGCGACCAAAAGCGCCTCGCCGAGTGCTTCACCGATTGGGTCTGGGTCGATCCAGTATCGGGCAGGCCCAAACGGCCCAACCCAGAAATCGTGGAAGCCTTCGGATTCTAGCGTTTAGGGATTCTTAAGGGCCGTCTCAACAAAGTTTGCCTCCCCTTTTGAACTTGAAGGGGAGGCAAACTTTATTGAAGTCGAGCAGCGCGGAAGAGCAGCCGCTTCATCCAGCATGTTGGAACTGGGCCATACGGGCAAGGAGCCGCCTCAGCCGTCGCTCCAAGCGGTTCAGCACTGGGCCGAACGTGCCTTGAGACGGCACGTTACGCAACCCTGCCGCTTCTTGCAAACGGGCTTTGGTCAAAAGATCAAGGTCAGACGTATACATAAGGGCATTCTAATCTTTGTTTGCCCCTTTATTCCGCCAAAAGGAACAAACTGAGCGGTTAAAGCCGAAACCGTTTTAAAATATCAAATGCAAGGCGGGAATAAGCGTTGATTCTCTTAAGTGTTTGTTCTCGGCACGGCTCCCGACGCCGAAGCTCACTCAACTTGGCGTTTGAAAAGTCGTACCACGACGCCGAAGCTCAGAGCAAGCAAAGCGTTTGTTTAGAGAGAGCTGACCTACCGGGCGCGGGCCGCTAAGCTCAGCAGTATGTTGAACGCTTTTCTTAAGTTCTTGATCAGTGCGCTGGCGCTTTATTTGGTCACGAGGCTTTACAGCGGCGTGTCGTTTGAACCCGGCACCACTTGGCTGGGGGTGCTGATCGCTGCGTTGGTGATGGGTGTGGTCAACGCCTTGATCCGCCCAATTTTGCTGCTGCTCACCTTGCCGATCAATGTGTTGACGCTGGGCCTGTTTACTTTGGTCATCAACGCCCTGATGCTGATGTTGGTTGCCGCCCTGAGCCAGCTCAATGTCAGCGGCTTCGGGGGCGCGTTCGTGGGGGCCATCATCTTGACAGTGCTGAACTGGCTGATCGATTTGGTGATGCCGGAAAAGCTTGAGCGTTAAAGAGCGCGGTGCAGTGAGGTAGCAGGCCTAGATGAATTTGAGTTGGTGCCGATCTCTGCTACTTTGCTTGGTGTGATGCAACTCGTCCACTCGCCCGCCGAGCTCCTCAGCGTCCTGCGGAAAGATCAAACCGGCACTCCCGAATCGCTCGGCTTGGTGCCGACTATGGGAGCGCTCCACGCCGGACACACCGAACTCATTCGCCGCGCCCGCGCCGAGAACACCCGCGTGGTGCTGAGCCTTTTTGTCAATCCCTTGCAGTTCGGCCCGCACGAAGACTTTGCCGCTTATCCCCGCGACCTCGCGGGCGACGCGCGGATAGCCGAGGACGCCGGGGTGGACATTTTGTTTGCGCCGCCGGTTAGTCAGATGTACTCTTCCGGTTTTGCTTCGCGGGTCAGCGTGGAAGGTGTCTCAGAGGGCTTTGACGGCGCGTCGCGGCCCGGTCACTTCACGGGAGTGGCCACGGTGGTGCTCAAGTTGCTCAACTTGGTGCAGCCGACCCGGGCTTACTTCGGCGAAAAAGACTGGCAGCAACTCGCGGTGGTGCGCCGGATGGTGCGCGATTTGAACGTGCCGGTGCAGATCGTGGGCGTGCCGACGGTACGCTCAGCGCTGCCAAATGAAACGGGACTGGCGCTCAGCAGCCGCAACACCTACCTGAGCGCCGAGCAGCGCTCGCGGGCCGCCGTGCTTTCCCGGGCGCTGCGGGCCGCCCAAGCCCTTTACGCGGCGGGCGAGCGGCGCAGCCAAGCGCTCCTCTCTGCCGCCAGCGCCGAACTGGCGGGCGAAAGCGGCTTGACGCTGGATTACTTGGCCTTGGTGGACGGTGACATGAATGAGAGAGAATGGGTGGATAATGAGGGAGTGTCTGCCGAGTCTTTAGCTGAATACCGCTTGTTGGTGGCCGCCCGCCTGTTTGGTGTGCGCCTGATTGACAATATGCCGCTCATTTCCGCCGACGCGCTCACGGCAGCGCTGTGAATAAGGCGGCGCTGTGCATGTGGAGTTCCCGTGAAGAAGGCCGCGACGTGAAGTGGGTGAAGCCGTGAACCTCGACGAATTGCTGCGGCAAATGCTGTCGCGCCGCGTCAGCGACGTGCATTTACAAGCGGGCAGCCCGCCAACAGGCCGAATCGACGGTCAATTGGTGCAGTTCGGCACCCAGGTGCTGATGCCGCCGGAAACGCAGGCGCTGGCCCAGAGTATTCTCAGCCCCGATCAGTGGGAAGAGTTCGAGTACCGCAACGAACTCGACACCGCCTACAGCGTGCGCGGCATGGGCCGGTTCCGATGCAACGTGTTTCGTCAGCGCGGCGCAGTAGGCATCGTGATGCGGGTGGTCGGCGACAGTATTCCCAACTTCGAGTCCTTGGGCTTGCCGGTAGACGTGCTGCGGAGTTTTTCGGAGATGTCACGTGGCCTGATTCTCATCACTGGGCCGACCGGGTCGGGCAAGAGCACTACGATGGCCAGCATGGTTGATCACATCAACCGCAACTTTGCCTACAACATCATCACCATCGAAGACCCGATTGAGATTTTGCACCGCAACCAGCGCAGCATCGTGGCCCAGCGCGAAATCGGCTCAGACACCCGCGACTTTCGCACCGCCCTCAAGTTCGCCATGCGCCAAGACCCCGACGTGATCCTCATCGGCGAGATGCGCGACAAGGAAACGGTGGAAGCCGCCCTGACCGCCGCTCAAACCGGACACTTGGTGCTCTCTACCCTGCACACCTTGGACGCCATGCGGACCATCAACCGCATCATCGACTTTTTTGCGCCGTATGAACGCGACCAGATTCGGGTGCTGCTGGCCGAATCGCTGGTGGGCGTGGTCAGCCAGCGCCTGCTGCGGCGGGCCGACGGCGTGGGCCGGGTGCTGGGCCACGAAGTGCTGATCAACACGCCACTCATCGCCGAATTTATCCGCGACGAAAACCGCACCCACGAAATCAAAGACGCCCTGGTCGAAGACAACATCCGTGGGATGCACACCTTCGATCAAACTCTGCTGGAGCTGTACCGCAGCCAGATGATCACGCTGGAGGAAGCCAGCGACAACGCCAGCAGCCCCAGCGAGTTCAAGGTGATGGTCACGCGCTCCGGGATGCGCTGAGCTAAAGAACCGAGTCATTCTGGCCAAGCGCCGAGCCCTTGACGCAGGGTCACGATCTGGCCGAGGTGGTAGGCGTTATGCACGGCGATATTCACCGCCAGCTTGTAGCCCACCGTCCAGCCGGGTTCGGTGTCGGTGGCCGGATAGATCAACTGTTCGAGGACTTCGGGCTGCTCGGTGTAGTTACGGAGCTGCCGCAGTACGGCCATAAAAGCACGAACCAAGTCGCTCCAAACTTCTTCCGTCAGCTCTTCTTCAGCAAAGTGCGGCCATTCACTGAGCAGCTTTTCGTCTTTCCCCTCAATCAGCTTTAAGTTGAACTGCATGTTCTGAGTCATGTGGGCCACGATCTCGGCGATGCTATGCGGCATGTTTGGCAGATGCGTGGCCGCTTGCTTGGCTTGCAAATGACCGGTGATCTGCTCAGCTGAAGCAAACTCGGTGTGGCCCAGCATGGCGCTCAGGGTGTCAGGCGGTGGCCCACGCAAGATATTCATCCCCTAAGTTAGCGCCCGCGCTCTGCTAGCCTCTGCTCATGACCGGACTCTCAGACACCATCGCCGCCATCGCCACCGCGCCGGGAAGCGCCGGAGTCGGCATCGTGCGCCTCAGCGGCCCGCTGGCCCTCACGCTGGCCGACGCCGTGTTCAGCGGGCGCAGCAAGCCGAGCCGCAGCAAAGGCGGGCGCTTTTTGTATGGTGCATTTGTAGACGCGCAGGGCCAGACGCTCGACGAAGGTCTGTGCCTGGTGTTCCGCGCTCCGCACAGCTACACCGGCGAGGACGTGGCCGAACTCCAATCGCACGGCAGTCCGGCGGTATTGGCCCGTCTGCTTTCCCGCGTGCTGGAAGTCGGAGCGCGGCCCGCGCGGCCCGGCGAGTTTACTTTGCGGGCTTACCTCGGCGGGCGGCTCGATTTGACTCAGGCCGAGGCGGTGCTCTCGCTGGTCAACGCCCAGACCGAAGCGGCCCGCCGGCAAGCCTCACTCGGCCTGACCGGAGCGCTGGCGGCGCGGGTGGAGAGCATCGCCGTCAGCGTGACCCGCACTCTGTCTGCCATTCAAGCGATGCTGGATTACCCCGAAGAAGGCGTGCCGGAAGAAGAACGGGAAGTGCCGCTGGCACAGGCTGAGGCCGAACTCAGCGCTTTGATCGGCACCGCCCGCGCCGGACAGGTCGCCACTCGCGGCGCAAAGCTGGCCATCTTGGGCCGCCCCAACGCCGGAAAATCCAGTTTGCTCAATGCCCTCTTGGGCTACGAGCGCAGCATTGTCACGCCGCTGGCCGGCACCACCCGCGATTACTTGGAAGCCCAGCTCGAACTCGCCGGCGTGCCGATTACGCTGATCGACACAGCGGGCTTACGCGAAACCACCGACGAAATCGAGGCGGCGGGGGTGCGCCAAGCCGAGCGACTGGGACAGAGCGCCGACTTGGTGCTGCGACTCGAAGACGGCAGCGCTGAGCGTGAGCCGCTGAATTTAGCGGGCGAGGTGGCGACGATCTTGGTGCAGACCAAAGCCGATTTGCCGCTTTGTTGGGCAGCGCCTGACGCCATTACCGTCAGCGCGGTGACTGGGCAGGGCCTGCCGGAACTGCGCGAAGCGGTGCGCTCGGCGCTGCTGGGCAGTGAAACGCGGGGTGAAGCGTGGCTGACCACCGAACGCCAAGCCGACGCCGCCCGCCGCGCCCTGACGCACATCACTGCCGCCCGGCACCTGCCCGACGACTTGGCCAGCTACGAACTCGAACAGGGCCTGCTGGCGCTGGCCGAACTGACCGGACGTGACGTGCAAGAAGACGTGGTGGACGCGGTATTTAGAAATTTTTGCGTGGGCAAATAGCGCTCACTCTGGCGGCAGCTGACCTCAACGGCAACTCACCTCAACGGCTGTCGCGCAGTTCTTGCTGCGCCCGTTTGATGCTGCCGCGTGCCGTCATGGCCGGAGCGCTGATGCCCAAGGCGGTCATCTGCCAGCCGCCGCCCGCAGCGGAGCGGCTCAGGCGACTCATCAGCATTCCGGTGGTCGCCTCACCGCCGCTGAGATCAAAGTGGGCCAGTTCCTGCTTGGTCTCGGTCACGAACAGGCGGCAAAAAGCCCGCTTCACGTCACTGAATTTGTGACCCGAAAACGCATTGACCACGAACACCAGATGCGCCGCCCGCTCCGGCAGTTTGCTCAGCTCGACAAAGATCACCTCGTCGTCGCCCTCGCCCGCGCCGGTCAGGTTGTCGCCGGAGTGCCTGACCGACTTGTTGCTGCTGTTCAGGCGCATAAAAAAGACGGTTTCGAGGTGCTTGAACTCCTCGTCGAACAGCAGGCATCCGGCGTCCAGATCGATGCTCCCCTTGCCACCAGCCGCGTCCCAGCCCAGACCCATGCTCAGAAAATCGAGGTCGGGTGCGCCGTCTTCTTTGCGGAGCGACACCTGCTCACCCTTTTTGAGCGAAATCGGTTTGCTGAGGCTGACCACTTTGACCAGACTGACGCTGGAAGCTGGAGTGGGCGGCGTAGGTGGAGCGGCCTGCGTGGGGGCTTCCTCGCTGGCGGCTTCGACCTCGCCACCAAAATACCCGATCAAGTCGGCCAACCCTCCTGCAAACCCCTGCCCGACGGCGGCCAATTTCCACTCACCTCTATGGCGGTAAAGTTCCAGCAGCATGGCAGCCTTCTCATTTTGAAAAGCGCTGAGCGGCTCGAACGAGAAGCTCGCGACCTCGGCCCTCAGCACCCCAGCCCGTTTAAGCGGCCACTCGTCGTGGCTGGCCGTCAGCATCAAGCGTTCGACGCCCTGCAACTTGGTCAGGTCAAGGCGGAAGGTGGCTTCGCGCTCCCCAAACTGCCCCGACACGCCGCCGCCCGGCAAGCTGGGATTGTTGTAAAACACGATACTTTCGTCACCCGACATCTGCCTCTCGCCGTCCAGAGCGAACAAACTGATATCGAGGCCGGGTAGATCGTGCTGGACACGCAGTTCGAGTTGGGTCTGGGTCAGCGGCTGCTTTTCTCCAGCTTGGAGTGAGGTCATGGCCTCAGTTTAAAGGCTGCGGGCAACCCTGAATGCCTCCAACGACTCAGGGCGTTCCAAGGTCATTCCGCTCAACACATCACCTTTCTTGAGTGCCGTCATGTTAATCTTGAAGTATCGCGGCGGCCTTCCTAGACCCGGCCTCCGCACATCTTTGAGGTGTTATGAACGTGGATTACTATGAACTGCTGGCCGTCTCACGCAGCGCCAGCGGCGACGAAATCAAAAGCTCTTACCGCAAACTGGCCCTGAAGTTTCACCCCGACCGCAACAAAGAAGCCGGAGCAGTCGAACAGTTTACCAAGATCAACGAAGCCTACGCGGTGCTGAGCGACGCTGAAAAGCGTGCCCACTACGACCGCTTCGGCAGTGCGCCGAGCGCGTCGGGTATGCCGGGCGGCGACCCATTCGGCGGCGCGGCGGGCTTTGATCCGATGGACATTTTTGAGCAGTTGTTCGGCGGCGCAGTGAGCGCACGTGGGCGGCGCGGCCCAGCACGCGGCGACGACATCGAAACCGAAATCACCGTGACGCTGGAGCAGGCCCGCGTCGGTGCGGAAGTGCCGGTGCAAGTCGACCGCCTCAGCGAGTGCGAGCATTGCCACGGCCAAAAATCCGAGCCGGGAGGCAAGCCGCCGCGCACTTGCCCGGCCTGCAAAGGCGCTGGCCAAGTACAGGCGCAGGCCCGCACTATTTTCGGCAACATCATGACCCAGCAGCCCTGCCAAACTTGCCGGGGCGCGGGTCAGATCATCGAAGAGCCGTGTACGGTCTGCCGTGGGCGCGGGCATACCCTCAAGTCCGAAACCGTCAAAGTCGCCCTCCCCAAAGGCATCGACGAGGGCTACCGCATCCGGGTGGCGGGCATGGGACACGAAGGAGCGGGCGGCGCGGGCGACTTGTATGTGCATATCGAGATGGCCAAACACAGCGACCTTCAGCGCGAAGCCGAACACCTGATTTTTCCGGCCAAGATCAGCTTTCCCAAAGCGGCGCTCGGCGGCCAAATCACCGTGCCCACCCTCGACGGCCCGCAAGTGGTCGACGTCAAGCCCGGCACCCAGCACGGCGAACTCCACCGCCTACGCGGACAAGGCATGCCCCGTTTGCAGGGCAGCGGCAGCGGCGACTTGGTGGTGATCTACGAGGTGATCGTGCCCAAAACCTTCACGCCCGAAGCCCGCGAGGCGCTGGCCAGTTACGCCCGTGCCAGCGGCGAAGAAGTGTCGGAGCAGCACGGCTTTTTCGATAAGATCGGCAAGATTTTTAGAGGAGACTGAGTTTTTTAGATCAAGCGCCCGCCTTCCAATTCGGAAAGGCGGGCGCTTGACGGTTAAAGAGCCGTCACGGGGAGGTAAGCTTAGGCATGACAGACTTCCTGATTCTGGTTTTCCTGATTGGTGCGCCTGCCTGGCTGACCTTCCAGTTCGTCAAAGCACGCCCTGTCATTGAGAGCAAGGGACGGTTTTCCGATCCTCTTACGGGAGCTTTCTATTCCGTACCAGAAACCTGCCCGCAACGGTTCAAGTAACCGGGCAGTCCAGCAGCACTGAGCTGTTTACTTCATCGGCACCAAGTTGGCGTTGGGCCAATCGGTATCGCCAATGCGCTTCAGCACCATCTGAAAATTGCGAACGGGGGGCTGATCTTTGGTGATATTCTCGCCGGTTTCTGTCCAGGTGCCGTCTTTGAATACTGCCGTATAACGCAGCGTTGTCGGCCCTTGCGGAATTTCCCAGATGTAGCCGTCAGCGGTTGGCTTGAACATAAACTTGCCCGCATATCCTCCAGAAAACGAAGTGATGCTGAACGTTTTTTCGTAAGAATCGTAAGCAACAACGGCGAAGGCGTCGAAACTGGCCGCGCCGTTGGCTTCGTAGCCGCGCCCTTGCAAAACTTTGAGCGTGCCGTCTTGTACCGGGCCAATTCGCTCGGTTTGGGTGATGGCGTGGGTTTTGCCGTCCGGCAAGATAATGGTCGCTGGGCCGCGCCATTCACCGTTCATCCAGGCCAGCGGGGCCATCATTTTTTGCTGATCGGCTTTGAGCTGGTCTGGATTCATCTGCTGAGCAAAGGCCGCAGCGCTCAGACTGAGGACCACGAGCGCAAACACTGCTTTGAAAGAACCGGACATGCGAACTCCTTTGAGCTCAAAAGTCGAGGACAACCCCTCATCAACCGCGTGGATGATGTACAGGGTCAGTATTCGCCCCAAAAATGTGAGATGCAATACCGTCTGACCCTTACACCCTCAATAAATGAAGCCGCCGTTGATGTGTCGGCGGCCTAGAATTTGGGTTGTGGATGTGGGTCAGTCTGTCTTGACTTCGCCCTGCGGCCCGATCTTGAGCGTCGGCGTGCCCAACTCGGCTGCCAGATTGAGCGTGCTCAAATAGTTCTGCAACGTCTCCGGCAACTCGGCCACCTTCAGCGGTGTGCGCGGCCAAGCGGCCAAGCGGTAGACCCCCGCCTCCCCCGGCACCGCGTCATAAACGAATGTTCCGCGTTGCTGCGGCCCGGCCAGGTGCGCGTCGAAGCCGCCTGCCGGGGCGTTGACTTCTTCGCGCTCCGGCAAGGTGTCGATGTAGACGTGCAGGGCTTCGAGCAGTTCCTCGCTGGCCAGCGCCGCCTGCGGCACCGTATCGTCACCCGCCGCCAAAAACTGCGCGACGTGTCCGGCTTCGTCACAGGCAAACCAATCGAACTCCACGCCGCTGATTTCCTGCCTGGTAATCACCTTGTGTTGGGCAATGTCGGTCACTTTCCGACTCCCAGAGCGGCGTTGACCACCTGCTCGGCTTCGCGCATGACTTCTCCAAGGTGCGCCTCACCTTTCCAACTCTCGGCGTAGATTTTGTAAATGTCTTCGGTGCCGCTGGGCCGCGCCGCGAACCAGGCAAACTCGGTGGTGACTTTTAAACCACCAACCTTCTCATTGTTGCCCGGAGCGCGGGTCAGCTTGGCCGTGATGGGGTCGCCGGCCAGCGTGGTGGCGCTGACTTGTTCGGGGCTGAGATTGCTCAGGATCTTCTTGGCCTCAGCGCTGGCCGGAGCGTCAGCGCGGCTGTAAGCGCTGCTGCCGAATTTGGCGCTCAGGTCGGCAAAGTGCTGCGAAGGCGTCTTGCCGGTTTTGGCAGTGATCTCAGCGGCCAGCAGGCCCATGATCAGGCCGTCTTTGTCGGTACTCCAAGGCCGTCCGTCCATCTTCAGGAAGCTCGCACCCGCCGATTCTTCGCCGCCGAAGCCGAGCGTGCCGGTCAGCAGGCCTTCCACGAAATACTTGAAGCCGACCGGCACTTCCACCAGTTTGCGTCCCAAGTCGGCGGCCACTTTGTCGATCAGGCTGCTGGACACCAACGTCTTGCCGACGCCTGCCGTCTGGGGCCAGCCGGGACGGTTGGCAAACAGGTAGTTGATGGCGACGGCCAAATAATGATTGGGATTCATCAAACCGTCAGGTGTGACAATGCCGTGCCGGTCGGCGTCGGGGTCGTTGCCAATTGCCACATCAAAGTCATCTTTGAGTGAGAGCAGCGAGGCCATGGCATACGGACTGGAGCAGTCCATTCTGATTTTGCCGTCTTTGTCTACGGTCATAAACGAAAAGGCCGGGTCTACTTTTTCGTTGACGATGGTGAGCTTGAGATTCCAGCGTTTTTGTATGGCTTCCCAAACCGGCAAGCTGCTGCCGCCCAGTGGATCGACGCCGATATTGACGCCCGCTTCACGAATGGCGTCAAGGTCAATGATTTCCGGCAATCCTTCTACATAAGGCGTGATGAAATCAAACTCGGCGGCGGCTTCGAGCGCTTCGGCATAACTGGCGGTCTTGACCTCTTTATTGCCGCCCCTAAGCAGTTCATTGGCGCGGTCTTGCACGCCCTTGGTCACGTCGGTATCGGCTGGGCCGCCGCTGGGCGGGTTGTACTTGAAGCCGCCGTCTTGGGGGGGATTGTGGCTCGGCGTGATCACTATGCCGTCGGCCTTGCCGATGTGATTCTCGCCGTCCGCGCCGGAGTTGTAACTCAAAATGGCGTGGCTGATCAGCGGCGTGGGGGTGAAAGCTCCGCCCTTGCTGCGCCGCACGTCGACCCCATTGGCCACCAGTACCCGCAGGGCCGAAGCCAGCGCCGGTTCGCTCAGGGCGTGGGTGTCGGCCCCGATAAACAGCGGCCCGTGAATGCCC
The DNA here is from genome assembly GCF_007280555.1 of Deinococcus detaillensis. Taxonomy (NCBI): domain Bacteria; kingdom Thermotogati; phylum Deinococcota; class Deinococci; order Deinococcales; family Deinococcaceae; genus Deinococcus; species Deinococcus detaillensis. The sequence continues at coordinate 236,012 of NZ_VKDB01000004.1, forward strand.
GCCGCTGCGCGGTACTCGGCCACCGCCTGCGACACCGCCAAAATATGGGCCTCGGTAAACGAGCCGTCTAAGCTGCTGCCCCGGTGCCCGCTGGTGCCAAAGGCGACTCGCTGAGCGGGGTCGCTGACATCGGGCGTCACTTCGTAGTATCTGGTCAGCAGCAAGGGAATATTGGTCAGGATGCGTTGCGGCGCGACTTTGCCCGCGAGTTCTGAAATGGCCATGTTGGTGCCTCCGTGAGTCAAAGGTTGATCTGACTCAGTTTAACGGCACGGTAGCGTTGGTAGCACAGCAGAGCAGCGGCGCTTTGATGGATTCAGCGCTGAGCTTGCTGAAGCAACGGGTTTCCGTTGGCCTGCATCCAAAGCTCGCGCAAAGGGTTTGTTAGGCTAATCCCATGCGCGATTTTTGGGATTACTGGTGGCGGCTCTTCAAATTGATCGCGGGCGTGATCGCTATTCCGCTGGTGCTGTACCTACTCCTGCTGTGGGCGGGCGTTTTCAAGTAGCGGCTGGCGGAGCTCAGAACAGCTTACGTCCGCATCAAGTGCGGCATAACCAAGGTGGACAACTCCTCGGCGTCGATGTTGCGTTTGGCGTCGATGTGCAGCAGCGGCAAGCGGGCGCTGCGAAAAGCCAGCGTCACCAGTTCGGTGTTCGCGGCAGGCAATGAGCTGCGGGGCTGCACCTCAGCGCCGTAAGCTCGCCCCACCAGCATCAGGCCCAGAACAGGGCGAAATTCCGGCGTTTCGACCACCAAAAACCCCACCGTTTGGTCACGCAAAATGCTGAGCGTCGGCGATGAAGATTCACCGATTTCCTGAAAGACCTGGCCCAGACGAATATTCGGGAAGACTTTGTACGAGCTGCCCGCCAAAGTGGCCAGCAATTCGGCGTAGAGGTTGCTTTCGCCCGTCCCAAACAAATGCTGACGGGTTTTGATCGGTAAGGCGTCGTCCGGCGAAAAAGATGAATCGAAGCCGGAATGCAGCCGAAACTGCGGCGGCAATTCCAACTCGTCCTGGTCAGCGCCGTTTACCGCCTCTGCACCCCTTCCGTCTGCGCCGCCTGCCCATCTCAGGCCCACATTCTGCTTGAACCACAGAAGCAGCCCAGTCAGCACAGCGGCGGTCAGAATCAGTAAGAAAGCGGTCATAGCTTTGAACGTAGCGTAGTGCTTCTCACAAATTACTTGCAAGTTGGCTTAGTACCCCCATTCAGACAGGGTTATACCCCCATTTGGTCGCTCGGTGGCCGCGTCCCTTTCTGTGCAAGCAAGCGCCAGCCCAGTCCGCCAACTCAAAGCGGATAGCTCCCCCACAAAATCAGCCACCACAGGTGCAGGCAGCCATCACCCATTTTCAGCTGCTCAGACTTCGCCTCAACCGTCCTGCCTACAAAGCAACCCGGGCGCTTCTCAAACTGGTGGAGGGACTAGAATGGCTTCATGCAGCTCCTGAGCGTCAACATCGGCCAGCCCGAACCCATTGCCGCCAAAGACGGTCAAAGTGGCATTTTCAAGCGCCCCACCGCGCAGCCGGTGCACATCGGGCGTTTGGGCTTGGCGGGCGACCATATCCAAGACACCAAGCATCACGGCGGCCCCGACCAAGCGGTGTACGTCTACACCCAGCCGGATTATGAGCATTGGGCGGCGCTGCTCAGCACCGAACTGGCGGCTGGCACCTTCGGCGAAAACCTGCTGATCTCGGAACTCGAATCCGCTTCCCTGCCGATCGGCACGCGGCTGAGGGTCGGCGCGGCGCTGCTGGAAATCACCTCGGCGCGAATTCCCTGCGGCACGCTGGCCGCCCGCATGGATGACCCCAAATTCGTCAAGACCTTCCGGCGGGTGCGCCGCCCCGGGTTTTATGCCCGCGTGCTGGAAGAAGGCGCAGTTTCGGCGGGTGACGCGGTGACGCTGGAGCGCCAGCTGCCTGGAGACGCACCGAACGTGCTGGACGCCTTTGAGTTTTTTTATGCCAAAGCGCCGACCCGCCCGCAGATGGAGCGGCTGCTAAGCGCTCCCATCCACCACAAAATGCGCTCGGAATTGGAGACGCGCCTCGCCAAACTCTAGCCAGACTCGCTCAACGCCAGCCGTGCTAGCCTGCTCGGTGCATGAGCGGCGCAAACACTCCGGTGAACAATCAGGGCAAGGCCCAGCCACCCGAACTCTTTGGAACGGTGGTGGTGGCGGGCGTGGGTCTGATCGGCGGCAGCGTGGCGCTGGGCCTGCGCGAGCGGCTGCTGACGCGCCACATCATCGGGCTAGACGCCAGCGCCGCCGCACTTGAAGAAGCGCTGGCCCTGGGCGTGATCGACGAAGCGCGGACTTCGGTGGGCGAGTGGCTGAGGGCTGCCGACTTGGTGGTGCTGGCCGTGCCGGTCAAAGCGCTGGTACCGATGGCTCAGGCTCTCGCGCCGCACCTATCGCCCAGCGCCCTGATTACCGATGTGGGCAGCGTCAAAACGAGCATCGCCGCCGCGTTTGAAGCGCTTAGTGTGCGCAACTTCGTGCCGGGGCACCCGATGACCGGCTCGGAGCGCGGCGGGGTGTCCAACGCTTCGGCGGCGCTCCTGGAAAATGCCGTGTGGGTGCTGACGCCCACCGAGCGCACCCCGCTGACCGCTCTGTCGAGAATGCGCCGCCTGGTCGAGCAGCTCGGCGCGGCTCCTTTGGTGATGCCGCCGGACGCCCACGACAGCTTGGTGGCCACCGTCTCACATTTGCCGTATCTGGCCAGCTTGGCGCTGACGCATATGGTCGCCCGCGATGAGCGGCTGAGCTTACTGGCCGCAGGGGGTTTCCGCGACCTCACCCGCGTGGCCAGTGGCGACCCGCGCATGAGCCGCGACATGGTCGTGGAAAACAAACTGGCTCTCCGTGAAGCGCTGAGCAGTTTTTTGCGCCAGCTCACGCATCTGGCCGAAACGTTGGACGACCCCGAAGAACTGCTGGCCGCCGCCAGCGAAGGCAAGCGCACCCGCGACAACTTGCCGGTGGTCAAGCGCAGCTTACTGCCGCCCAAATACGATTTGGTCGTGGCGGTGCCGGACAAGCCCAACCAGATCGGCGCGATCACCCGCATTCTGGGCGAGGCCAGCATCAACATCAAAGACATCGAGGTGCTGGCCATCCGCGAACATGGCGGGGCGATTCGGCTGGGCCTCGAAGAAGCTGGCGACGTAGACCGGGCCGCCGAACTGCTGCGCGGTGAAGGCTACACGACGCGCAACCGGGGATAAGCCGCCGTTCGGTCAAGACTTGTGGCCTGCGCGGTTTCTACTTTTTATAGAGTGGCCGGGAAAGAAGTTATCTCATAACAGATTGAGCGGAATCCGTATGACAACCCGCTCTCCCCTCTTCTCAGTTCAGCTCCCGCGCTTCTACCGGCACCAAGCCAATGAGCGTCTCTAATCTATCGGTCAGGGTGGCGGCTTCCAAAACTTGCTGGCGCTCCTCGCCGCTGAGGGGCAAAAGAACTGAGGCAAACGATGCCAGCAGCAGCGGCTCTGGCGGAGCGTGGCGCACAATCGCCTCGCGCTCGGCGGGGTGCAGGCGCAGCAAATCGGTGACCAGCCGGTTGGTCAGCGCCCGCTGAATCACGGGGGCTTGGTCGCTGGAATCTTCTTGGAGCGGCAGCAATTCCACCTCGGCGAGCAGATACTCTTCACCTGTCATCAGCGCCTGAATCTGAAAGCGCTCGCCGCCCACCACCGTGATCGAGGACGTGCCGTCTTCGTGTGGAGCCACGTCGCGCAGGTGAGCGAGGGTGCCAATCGCCGAGAGCCGGGATTCCAGCGGGCGCGGGTCTTCGGTGGAGGGCGTCAGGATTTGCAGCATCCCGAACGCCTCGCCGCTGCGCTGAACGCGGGCCAGCAGCGAGCGGTAGCGCTCCTCGAAGACGTAGAGCGGCACCACCTGTCCCGGAAAGAGAACGAATTGAGGGAGCGGAAAGAGGGGGATGACCATGTTGGCTCTATGCTGAACCTCGCTGGGCGTCTCAACTTAACCAGAAGCTACAAAGCACCTCAAAAAGTCCACTGGACAGCACCTACCTGCGCGGCGTTCGAGCGCTCGGCGCGGTCGCACTGCTCCTGTGCGGCCCACCGGCACGGCCTAAACCCGCTATGCTGCATCAACCGTGCCGCCTTCACCTTTCCCATTCAGTTCGCTGGCTGTCGTTCTCAATCCGCAGGCGGGGCGCGGGCTGGCGCTGCGCGAGTGGCCCCGGTTGGAAGCGGCCCTGAATGCTCATACTCTGCCGTGGAGCTGGCTGAGCGCCGCCAGCGCCGAAGACGCCCTGAGCCGCGTGCAGGCGTTACCGCCCGGCGCAGCGGTGCTGGCGGTGGGCGGTGACGGCACGGTGAACCGCTTGCTGCCCGCGCTGGTGGGCACCGGGCGAATGCTGGGTCTGGTGCCTCTGGGAACCGGTAACGACTTTGCGGGGATGTTGGGCCTCAAGCCCGGCGACTTTGACAGCGCCCTGACCCGCCTGAGCCGCCCGCCCCGCGCCGCCGACGTGCTGCGCTGCACCTACGCCGGCGAACAAACCGAGCGCCAAGAATGGTTGCTCAACGGGCTGGGCATGGGATTTGACGCACAGGTGGCGGCGCTGCTGCTCAAAACTCCGGCGCAGCTTCCCGGCTTGGGGCGCTATTTGTGGGCGGCGCTGAGCGCGGTGCGCCGTCTCAAAACCGAAACGGTGGAGGTGCTGCTCGGCGGCCAAACCCTCTACGCTGGCCCGTCGTGCTTGGTCGCGGTGATGAACGGCACGCGCTACGGCGGCGGCTTTATGATTTCGCCGACTTCCGACGTTTTTGATGGGCAGCTCAACGTGGTGCTGGGCACTCAGCTCAGCCGGCCCCGTTTGCTGGCCCTGATGCTCAAAGTGCTGCGGGCCAGCCATTTGAGCGATCCAAGCGTGCGCTCTGGCAGCGGGCAGAGCGTCACGGTGCGCTGGCAAAGCGGTGTCGTGGCCCACTTGGACGGCGAACTCATCGGTACTCAGCGCCAGATCAGCGTCGAGCTTGTGGCGGGAGCTGTGCAGCTTTTATCGGCTCCCGTTTGAGTTGGAGAACCCTATACATCTCAAGCTGAGGTATAGTGGGAACCATGAACAACAAGCAGCAACTTCGGATGCTCATTTTGGCGGTGCTGGAGCGTCAGCCCGAACACGGCTACGCCATCGCGCAGGCCATCAAGGGACGCAGCGAGGGGCTGCTGAACGCCAAAGAAGGCACGCTTTACCCGGCGCTGCATTCTCTGGAAGCTGAGCAGTTGGTCGAAAGCAGCGAAACGGAAGTCGGCGGGCGCGTTCGCCGTGAGTACCGCCTGACCGAGCGGGGCCGCAAGGAACTCACGCGGGCACAGGGCGATTGGCAGCGCCAGATTCGGGCCGTGAGCGCGGTGATGGGCGGCGAGGGATGAGGCGGACGCGGGTGATCGGCTCGGCTCAGAGGTACTCCCGACCGGTCATTGCCACACCAATGACTTTTCAAGAGTGGCTAGACGCCGCCACACGCGGACTTCCCGCTTCGGCCCGCACCCGGCTTGAGCGCGAATACGCCGCGCACCTCGAAGACAGCTCAGTCTGCGTTCAAAGCGGCGTCCTCAGTCTGCTGGGGCGACCTGAAGCCGTGCGCCAATCGTTGCGGCGGCTGTATTTGTCGCAGGGCGAATTGGCGTGGCGCAGCAGCGGTCACTCGATTGGAATGGTGGTCAACGGGCTGGCGATTTTGGCGGTGTTTGCCCTTACGCTGTGGTCTTCGCTGGCGCGGCTACCGTTCTGGACAGTGATTTCGCTTCCCGCGCTCAGCTTGGCGCTGTTCGGCCTTGCTCATCTGCTGACCCAGCGCTTCGAGCGCCGCCAACGCGCCTTCGTGATGGACAGCGTGTGCGTGCTGCTGTGCTGCGCCCTGCCCACTGGCCTGAGCCTAAGCGCTTTGCCACGCGGCGAGCGCCTCAGCTCCCTCCTCAGCGGCGATTGGCCATTGACCGCGCTGCTGGGGCTGGGGGCGCTCAGCTTGGCGGGAATGGTCTGGCAAGAACGCAAATTGCGCCGCACGCTGGCGTTGGGAGCAGCCTGACCTCATTCAAATCAACTCAGTCAAATCATCAATGGTATCTGATTAGCGGCTTGTAGAAGGTCAGCAGCGCAAGGACATCAAGACGTCGACGGGATCCTGACCCCGCAGACGGGCGGTTTCCACGGTGGA